>CAZKGS010000037.1:5940-13789 GCA_964552105.1 uncultured Syntrophaceae bacterium | reverse complement strand
CAGCAACTACCGATCAGGCCCATGGCAAAGCGAAATCCAACCTTGAAAGCCTCTGTTTCCCCAAGATTGATGAGTTCATGGAGCCGATTGGCAAGGATAAAAGCATCCTGTCTATTTTCGGTAAGTTTTTCTGACATCTGCACAAGAATCGCTCTGGTAAAACGACCAAGTACCCTTCGGAATTCATCGACAGACGGCACATTAGGGGGACAGGTTAAGTTCCTGTTGTAACTGTCACACAGGGGAATCTGACATTTGAGTCGTACCCTCTCGTCAATCACGATATCTTCCGCAGGTATCACGGCAACATGGCTAACCCCGGATTGCTTCAGTTTTTCTATTATTGCATTCAGTGCTTTTTCTTCTATCAAGAGATTCCCTCTCTCACAGCGTTTCGATTAGTCATCGACAACAACGTCGTAACTGGCAGAGGTCAGTTTTTCACACCCCTTGTTTGTCACAACAAAGGTATCTTCAACACCCACAACCCCCTCATGCGGAAAAGCAAAATTTGGCTCTATGGCGATAACCATTCCTTTTTCCAGAGTCATAATATTTTTTTCTGCAAGGACGGGCAATTCATCCATCTCCAAACCAACGCCATGACCGATAAAGCCGGACTTCTGTGTGTCATATCCCATGAAGTGTTCACTTAACCCTGACGATGCAGCCATCTTGCAAGCTTCCGCGAAGAGTGCTCCTGCTTCGATACCGGGTCTGATCATCGTCTCGAGTGCATTTTCAATCTCCCGGGCACTATGATACGCCCTGTTTAACCGTTCAGACAATCCACCGACACACAGGGTACGGGTTTGATCAATATTATATCCGTTCTGTCCGGCAGCGAGATCAACGATAACCGGTTCATGTTTCCTGATCGCTTTCCATCCCGGACCACAGGGAAATGCCATACTCAAACCCCGTCCGCCGGTGGTAAAATTGATAAACGTCGGTTCTGCCGCATCGGGACCTGAGACCAGATTTCCCCAGTAAACTTCCTGGTTAAACCCACGCATTCTGATGTAGCCTTGGTGCCCCTTCATTCTCGCCGCCCTTTCGATTTCCGCAGAAAGCTCAACTTCGGAAATACCTTCCCGAAGATTAGTCCGGGCTGTTTCAAGCATATAATCAGATAATGTGGCTGCTTTTTTCAAAAGGCCTATTTCATATTCGGACTTTATCATCCTGACGGCTCGAAGAGCGGGCCATACATCGACAATTTCATCAGGATTCAACAATTTTTTATAATGGAAGTATTGTGTTACCGGAAGAACATCCAGTTCCATCCCTATCTTCTTGCAATGGCCATACCCGAAATCGGCCATATGATCATGCAAATCTCGAATACCTTTGATAGGGATAATCTGATCCAGGGACGATTCATTTTTGACCCGGTCAGGATTCTTTCTGGCAAACAGAAGGCCCTCTCCAACAGTCGGAACAAAGAGAACTGCCTGCTGAACCGTTCCGCAAAAGTAAAAGAGATTAACGTTATGAACAATGAGCGCCCCGTCGAAATTTTCCGACGCCAAACGAGATTGCAGTGTTCCTATGCGATCGTATAATTCTTCTTTCGGTGTTTTGACCATCAAGATCCCGGCTCTCAATACAACAGATAAAACTCTCTATCTGACACGTTATGCCAGCCACATTATTTACGTTCTACTTATATCCGATTTCTAATATGACTGACCATACTGAAAAATAGCGATTCTTCGGAGCGAGTGGAAACAGGTCATTAATCTGCACATTGAAATATGCGAGAGATAAGAGAAACATGTACTTCCAAGCAATACAATCGGCAGTAATATTATTACCGTAAAAGGGTAAAAGCCCGGGAAGTCTTAGCGAATAATCTTCCCGGGCCGTAGTTCATCATTTAAGCTGTCGATCGTACGTTGACGATATGTGTTGAACGAATCTGTCACTCTCGTAAGTATTTTTCTGCCACCTTTTCAGCAAGAGTGTACGGATCAGTCTCCTTTTTTAATAACTTATCCGCCATACTGTCCATCTCACCGGTTTCCACGAGTTTTGTTAATACCGGATCAAGGATAGCTGAATGAAGAGCTTCATTCAATTCTATCATGGTCTTCCGCTTGATACGATCACCCAGGAGATCCTGATCAATGAGATTCTGATAGTGTTCACCAATGGAACTCACTAATTCTTCAAGACTTTTCCCAAATGAATCGGCATCAAACATATTTTCGGCCCTGATGATCGGGGGCCGCCACCCACCGGGAAACTCATCCGCCATGTTCAGCATATACATGAGCTCCCGGTACAGTTTTCCCGCTCCCTCTCGATCCGCCTTGTTGACCACGAAAACATCCGCAATTTCCAGGATTCCCGCCTTGATAGCCTGTATTTCGTCTCCCATACCGGGAGTCAAAACAACAACGACGGTATGAGCGTGATTAATAATATCCACTTCCTGCTGACCCGTACCAACGGTTTCTACGATTACGTAGTCCTTGCCCATGGCATCCATAACATGTATAGCGTCACCTACTGCCTTGGAGAGTCCTCCGAGAGCGCCTCTGGTAGCCAGGCTCCTCACAAATACACCCGGATCAGTGGAATGACGCTGCATGCGGATCCTGTCACCAAGGATCGCACCACCGGTAAACGGACTTGACGGATCTACAAGAAGGACACCTACAGTTTTTTCCATCTCTCGTATCTGTGCTATCAGACAATCAATCAGGGTACTTTTCCCCGCACCCGGTGAACCGGTAAAACCTATTACATGAGCCCTTCCCGTATGGGGGAAAATCTTCTTTATTGTGTCTTTTGCTCCAGGAAGATGATCTTCCAGGTTTCTGATGAGGCGGGAAGCGGCACGAACGTTCCCCTCCCTCACTCTTTTCGTTATTTCCATTAATTAACTCCCTCTACTTTTCTCCCTCCAAACGACAAATAAATATCAGTAAATTTTAATCACTCACATTAGGTACAATATTTTCATCTATCCACTTTATGATATCATCAAGGGTTATACCCGGCACGAAAACGCCTTTAAGCCCCGCATCATAGAGTATCTGATAATCTGCTTTCGGGATGATACCACCACCGATGACCTGGATATCATCGCCACCCATTTCTCTTAATATTTTCACCGTTTCCGGGAACAGATAGCGATGCGCTCCCGACATACAGCTTAAGCCCAGACAGTCAACGTCTTCCTGAATCGCTGCAGCGGCGATCTCCTCCGGAGTCTGGTGACAACCGGTATATATCGTTTCATATCCCGCGTCGCGAAAACACCTTGCCAGAACTCTTGCACCACGGTCGTGTCCGTCAAGCCCCGGCTTTGCAACCATTATACGAAGTCTTCTTCTTGCCATCTCATTTTCCTCCCTGAATCGCTGTCTTAATACATTGCTGGGTCACGAAATACGCCATAAACTTCACGGTACACATCACAGATCTCCTGAACGCTGCAGAGGTTTTTCACAGCATCAATACAATAGGGCATGACATTTTCCCCCTTCTTGCAGGCGTTCTTGATATCGTCCAGGCTCTTTTTGGCCGCCTTGCTGTCCCGTTTTCTCTTTACCTCATTCAGCCGGTCAATCTGTTCTTTTTCAATACGGTCTTCGATATCCAGGAGAGGAATCTCCCCTTCTTCTTCGACGACATACTTGTTGACGCCAATCATGATCTTTTCACCGGAATCAACCTGCCGCTGGTATTTGTAAGCCGCGTCGGCAAGTTCCATCTGCGGGAAACCTTTGTCGATAGAGGCAACCATTCCGCCCATGTCATCAATCTTGTGGATATAATCCCATGCCTGTTCTTCCATCTCGTTGGTCAGGGCTTCCACGAAGTATGATCCCGCCAGGGGGTCGATCGTGTTGATAACGCCCGTCTCCTCGGCGATGATCTGCTGTGTTCGCAGGGCGATTTGAACGGCAAAATCCGTAGGCAGACACCAGACCTCATCGAGTGAATTTGTATGGAGGGACTGGGTTCCGCCCAGAACGGCGGAAAGGGCCTCCGTTGCGGTACGGACAACGTTGTTATACGGCTGCTGGGCAGTCAGTGAACATCCCGCCGTCTGCGTATGGAAGCGCATCCACCAGGATCTTTCATCCTTGGCCTTATAACGGTCACGCATTGCCTTGGCCCATATCCTGCGAGCGGCACGCATTTTTGCAATTTCCTCGAAGAAATCGATATGAGCGTTGAAGAAGAAGGAAAGCCTCGGCGCAAATTCATCTACTTCGAGTCCTTTGCGTTTCATGACGTCCTCCACATATTCCATTCCGTCACGAAGGGTAAAGGCAAGTTCCTGAACAGCCGTTGAACCGGCTTCCCTGATGTGATAACCGCTGATACTGATTGTATTCCATCTGGGAACATGCTTTGTGCCGAATTCCACGGTGTCACTGATCAGTTTCACCGATGCTTCAGGCGGACACATAAGTGTCTTCTGTGCAATGAACTCCTTGAGCATGTCATTCTGGATCGTTCCACCAATTCTGTTCAAAGGTACACCTTTGATTTCCGCGGCAGCGCAATACATGGCCCAGAGTGCCGTTGCAGGCGGATTGATGGTCATTGACGTTGTAATCTTGTCCATGGGAATCCCATCAACGAGTACCAGGAAATCTTCCAGTGTATCGATGGCAACACCGCATTTGCCGCACTCGCCACGGGCTTTCGGATCATCCGTATCATAACCCATGAGGGTCGGGAAATCGAATGCCGTGCTGAGTCCCGTTTGCCCGGCAGCCAATAACTCGTGCCACCGCGTGTTGGTATCCCTGGCGGTACCGAAACCGGAAAACATCCTGTATGTCCAGTGCCGTCCGCGATAGCCCGATACCTGATTACCGCGAATGTAGGGAAATTGGCCAGGATACGCGATATCCTCCTCAAAATTCATGTCCTTGATGTCTTCGGGACCATATAGCCTGTTGATCGGCAGGGAGGATACGGTGGACCAGTCCTCCTTCAGATCAGCATGTTTGGCTGTGGCCTTCTTGACTTCGTCTTCCCACTTCTGTCTCATTTTACTGGTTTTATCCAGCAACTCTTTAGCAAAATACATTCTTTCCCTCCTTTCAAACCCCTTTATACTTATTTTATGATTGCGGGAAACGGTCAGTCCCGCAAATTTCCCCATCTTACGGTAACGGCGAAACCGCTAAGCAACTGTGAAAACAGGCGGTACCTCCTTTCAATATATATTTTAACAAGAAAGTTTTCGGGCTACTGTCAGGATAATTTTAAAAAAACAGATTAGGTCTTATTCGCATCAGGTATATTATAATATATAACTCTTTCAACCTGTCTTGGGGTCACGTAAACGGGCAATAATGACTGTCATCTTCTTTAAAGCTAACTCACAGCTAGTATAGCCGGAAATTACGTATAACGGAACAGTACTTTTGTCAAGAGAAAAAACAGGCTGTTACAATGTTGTAAATGTAGCGAATAACCTGTTTACATTATTCCTTCTTTTGATTTCCGATTATAAATAATCCGAGTTACGAAATGAGTAATTTCCAATTATCTGGAGTGATTATTTTCTCCTCATTTTTCATATTCACTTCAGCATAACCCCCGTCGGTTGTGTCCCCTTATTGCTCAGGCATATTTTTCTCTATTTTGTTACATGACAAATCGCGAAACATCAGGAGCGGATCGTCTTCTCCTGCAATTTGTTCCAGGTGGCCTCCGAATACCAGATATCCACGAATTCGAGTATGGAATCCTTTTCTCTTTTAGCGAAATCTTCCGCCAGAGTTTTTCGCAGAAGATATTTGATACTTTTGAAGGCAACACCATCTTTACCGGCATACTGCTCAGCGACTTTACGTGCTTCCACCTCCAAATCATCCCGGGGTACTATCCGATCTATCAGTCCAAGCTGGAGTGCTTCTTCCGAGGAATACATTGCCCCACTGCAAACGGCTGTTTCCGCCTTCCTCTGACCAATCAACAACTTCATCATCTCGACACTGCCGGCAAAGAGTGACGAGCCGAAGTTGATTTCATTAAGAGCAATCTTTGCCTTGCCCGAAACCATTATTCTGTAATCACATGACATTGCGAGCATACATCCCCCTGCGACCGTGTGACCGTTAAGTGCCGCAATAACCGGTTTTGGATATAAAAAGAGATAGGTATAAAGATCAGTAAATTTGGTGAGATAGCGAATAAAGGATTCCCTTGAGTAACTGATAAATTCCGGAATATCAAAACCAAACGTGAAAAACTTGCCTTCGCCGGTGAAGATTACGGCTTTTACCTTCGGATCATCAGCCAACTGATTGAAACAACTGGACAATTCTTCAACCACCTTCTCGTTGATAGCATTCACCTTGCCCCTGCTGAGTGCGACCCTGGCAATACCTTCATCTGATGTTAATCGTAAAAACTCCATATGTTCCTCCTTTTATAATTATTGATATTACTTCATTCAAAGCAACTAACCGATAACTTTGGTTATTCGTTGAAACTCATCTGATTGATCTCATATCTCAAAGAGCTGTCTCGGGCTTTTTGTTAATATCTCATTACCTCCCTCGCTAATTAAAATCATATCTTCCAGTTTAACAACCCCGACATTCTCATCCATCATGTGCATATCCAGGGCAATGACAAAATCGTCGGCCACTTTGGAATGATCATACTCGGAAGGTATAGGGGGCTCATTCAATTCCAGCCCAATCCCATGGCCGAGGAGACGGCTTCTTCGCCCTTTCCCAAAGTTGAGGAAAGCTTCTATGACATTGAGATCCTTAGCCTTTTCTATTGCCATGCCGTATATTTCGCTGCATTTCATTCCGGGTTTAATACTCTCAATAAGATAATCAGCGATTTCTTTGAGATTGTTATACATGATTCTTATCTTTTCATCGGCCTTTCCGAGAACATAGGTCCTTGTCTGGTCTGCGTGATATCCGTCGACAAAAGTTGGAATATCAATGACCACCGGATCTCCCTTTTCAATCTTTCTTCTTGAAGGTCCCGCCGGCACGGACGGACTCAGGCCTATACCTGTTATCGTGTAAACGACACCGCTGATCTTGAAAAGGTTTGGTCCGGAGGAGATGGGTCCGCGGCTCATAAAAAAATCGGGCTGCCTGATGAAAAAAATCCCTTCATGTCCCGCCAGCCTATGGGCATTCTCCACGGCAGCCGCAAGTTCCAGCTCTGTGATGCCCTCCGTTAAGGTGGAAAGAACTGCCTCATGGCCCATATGAATGGCATGACAGGCCTTTTTTATCTTAGCGATTTCCGAGGGGTCTTTTTTCTTTCTCTGTTCTAAAACAGCAGGCGAAATATTGACAAAATCATAATCAGGAAAAGCCTTCCTGAAATTTTTGAATTGCTCAACGGTAAGAATGTCCAGTTCGGTGCCAATCGTCTTGCTTCCCACGTTCAATCCGGCGAAAATCTCTTTGTAGATATTTTCCAGCCTGCGCTCTTCTTTAATTTTTTTCTTATTGATAAACACATCATTTTCCGCAAATTCAAAGCCGCTTCTTACGAACAATATGAAATCTTCAGGCAAAACTACAAGGTAAGACGGCTGTGCCGTGCCCGTGTAATAAAGGATATTCCTGGAATAGAAGAGCAAGATGCCCATTAATCCTTGATCAATGATCTTTTCCTGCAAAACTTTAATACGATCTTGTGGCGACATGATAGAATTCTCCTGTTTTTTATTTGTATACCATATTGCCATGTGCAAAACGAGGTGGGCTATGCGATATTAAAACTTATTACTGACTGAATGGTTCAGGAAAGACAGGCATACTCAAAAGTAAAGCAATTACGAGGTTTAACATACTCAATGGATAGGTTAGATTTACTCACAGGATGGGTGGTT
>CAZKGS010000037.1:0-5840 GCA_964552105.1 uncultured Syntrophaceae bacterium | reverse complement strand
ATGGGTGGTTCTATTTGCGAATAAGAAATATAATAACGATAATCAATACATTTCAATCTGTTGCTGCCAGATCTGTAAAATCTTAATAGCCTTGTCCTCGGGCAATGCACGCAGTCCACGCTCATAACTGGAAAGTGTTTGCCGTTTCACTCCCAGTGCTCGCGCTAACTCGCTCTGTCGTAAAAAATAATCGTTCCTGAGCTGCCGGAGAAGAGCCGGATCATTTATCAATTCTTGAGCGCTTTCGGGAACAGTAATGGGGTTCGTTTTTTGACTGGAGCGTTTTATATGCGATAGTTTTCTACTGTAAGACGGCAATTTTTTTCTTTCCTTTAGTTGCCAGAGATTTTGGGATAATTTGACGTTAATCGGGGTTCCCAACCAATCTTTAAAGTAACCTTTGGTCCGATTTAGAGGATCCAGAATCTCCGAATCATCAAGAACTCCTATTTCTACAAGTCGATCATGGGCTTTTGTAAAGGCATCGACTGTCTGTCCGGGATTGCGCCAGTTGATGTCCTCTCCGCAGAAATCAAGGATGGTATACGGTGTCGCCCGGGGCTGTAACCCTTTTTTCCCTGCTATGATTCCCACAATGGTCCAGTATGTTCCCAGCTTCTTTGTAAAAGCTTCATGATAAGGGCTTAATTTTAACAACGATCTGCTGTAGTAACCGATCCATCGCAGGCCGTCCGGGCTGAGGAAGTGAGAGAGTGCCTGGCCGCAGCGAAATCGGAAAGAGGTCCATGTATTCCGACTTTGTTTATATTCAACATCCACAATATCCAGAAGCCGATCAGGTTTTTCCCTGCCGAAGGTAATCGTTCCACCACGTGAATAGTCACGCCACGTCATGGTCAGACACATATCTGACAGTCGCATGATTTCTTCTTTAAAATCTTTGTAAAGATTCTGGACACTCCCGTGGCGAACGTGTACACTCCGGATATCGGCAATTTCTTCCAGGCTTATACTGGCCATGTCCCGTGCAGGATCTCGCAGCTCGGCAATCCGTGTCATCAGGATTAAAAATATATCGGCTGTTTCAACGGAAAGTTCCTGAACGGCTGCTCTCAGGCCTCCCGAACAGATAAATGTAAAACGGAGAGCATAACCATACTGTGCCTTAAAAAGATGTAAGCGATTCCCGAAATCGGGAGGGGCTGTAAATGATAGGACGATCTGACCATCTCGAGATTCATAGCGATATTGAGGTCTGCCATAGGAATCCGACAACCATTGGTTTCTCGGTCCGCCCGCATAAAGGGCACGAAGTGCGGCTATGATTACCGGGCTGGTTGGAATGGGAAATGCCTGATCTCTTTGATCCGTCCTCAGGGTCGATCTTTTATTAAAAACAGCCCGTGGATCAGTATGTTCTGAGAATTTCAGAGGCTTTATCATTTTGAACCTCATTTTGTTGAGACAACTTTTCCCATGATTCCGGCAGGTTTCTTTGGGACAATACTGCCACCTGTTACAAGGTGTTTAGTGAGACCTTAGCGAAACCACAAAATCGAATGTTATTTGAATTTAGTGACTTTTTATAAGCCGAGCTTCAACGATTTTTATCATGGCCCATCCAGACGTTAGAATACTATCATGATAGAAATCAATATGTAAATAATCTTATCGAAACTTTCATAATAAAATAGGGGAACAAACCCCATAATTGCAACAAATTGTCTTTGACAGAGCACGCAGATTGACTGTATGTACAGGTAAATGAGGTGTTTCTCATGATAAGGAAGATTTTCTTTTTTGGTCCTGTTTGTCTTTCTTTTCTTATCCCGGAGCAACGAACAGGTAAAGGCTCAAATCAAAGGAGAGGAAAATATGAAAATTACAAGCAGCGGTTTTGAAAACGAGGGGATGATTTCTGATAAGTATACCTGCGATGGAGAAAATATCTCTCCCCCCCTGGAATGGGACAACCCTCCCGATGATACGAAAAGTTTTGCTCTTATCTGCGACGATCCTGATGCTCCTATGGAAACATGGGTACACTGGGTTGTATATGATATCCCGGCCAGTATAAGCAAATTACCGGGAAATACCCCTCCCGAAAAGAGACTTGTTAATGGAGGGAAACAGGGAACAAATGATTTTCATAAGATAGGCTATGGCGGTCCCTGTCCTCCGTCCGGTGTACACCGATATTTCTTCAAGTTATATGCCCTTGACGATTACGTCGATCTTGAACCTGGTGCGACAAAAGAACAATTGTTACGGGCCATGAAAGGGCATATTTTAGCGGAAGAAAAATTGATGGGGAAATATCACCGGTAGCTTCGCATTCCGTGGAAATGACAAAAGGGGTAGAAATTCGACTTTTTACGAACTTGTCATAGTTGTTGAAGATAAAGTGATGGATACACTCGCACCTTCCTATTTAAAATTATACAAAGAAGGAATTCTGCAGGATCGCACCCGTCAGGCCCTGGAGTTGATAAGGGATTGCAAACTATGCCCTCGTGACTGCGGCGTTGATCGACTATCAGGCGAAGTAGGCTTCTGCAAGACAGGAAGGAAGGCTCGTGTTTCAAGCTTCCACGCCCATTTTGGTGAAGAAGCCCCCCTGGTCGGAAGGTATGGTTCAGGAACGATTTTCATGAGCTATTGCAATCTCCTGTGTTCTTTTTGCCAGAACTATGAAATCAGTCATCTCGGAGAGGGTCAGGAAGTAGAACCGGAACATCTGGCCGCGATGATGCTCGAACTGGCAAGAAGGGGCTGTTATAATATAAACTTTGTCACACCTACCCATGCAGTACCCCAGATACTGGAAGGTCTCATTATAGCTATTGAGCATGGGCTTGCTATACCTTTAGTATACAACTCAGGTGGCTATGATAAGGTTGAAACCCTGCAGCTCCTGGATGGCATCTTTGATATTTATATGCCCGACTTTAAATTCTGGGACGCCCAGTGGTCAAAAAGGTATTGTAACGCAGCCGATTACAGAGATATCGCTGTGGCGGCCGTAAAGGAAATGCATCGCCAGGTAGGAGATCTTGAAATCAACCAGGAGGGAATAGCCGTAAAGGGGCTCCTGGTACGCCATCTTGTAATGCCGGGTGGTGTGGCAAATACGAAAGAGGTAACCGATTTTCTGGCTGAGAAAATATCTGCGAACACCTATGTTAATATTATGGATCAATACCGCCCCTGCGGCCAGGCAAGAAATGATACCATAATCAACAGGAGAATCTCACAGGAAGAATTTCAGGAAGCCATAAATCTGGCTAAAAAGGCTGGACTTAAAAGGCTGGATCCCAGAATCCGAATCCGTTTTTTTTAATTTACCGTTTCTTATTATCGATCTACTTTTTCGATGCTTATCCCCAGCTTTCCCATCTTTTTATGAAGGGTGTTTCTGTTTATCCCGAGAAAGGCTGAGGCAATTGATTTGATATTATTAGAACGTCTTAAGGCAATCTTTATCAATATTCCTTCAACCATGGATAAAATTTCTTCATACAATCTGCTCTTTCCGGGATTTTCTGAACTGAGGATTGTTACAATATCTTCAAGTTTTTCTTCTACGATACTTTCAACTATTGAATATGATGATCCGCTGATTGGTTTCTCAACAACTGATCTGGTGGTATCCTGGGCATTCATATAGAAGTATTTTCCTTTCTTCTCGAATCAAATCTCTGATATTACTGATCAATTATGGGCTGAAAAGCATAAATAGCTGGCCCTCTTTAAAAAATGAATTTACGACAGGACAAAACCACCGGGATGAGGTCAGGAAATAAACATCTTCATATAAATAATGGCTAAAAGGAGAAACGCTGCAACCCATGCCCCAACGATATCCGATATTTTATGTATCGGATTTTTAGTGAAATCCTTTACTCTTTCTTCAACTATTCCATCGCTTGATTGCTCGACAACATCACGAACCAGGCCTGCAAAGTTGCCATAAGAGTTTGATACTACATAAAACCCTTTTGTAGTAGTCAGGGCCAAGAATACCTTTTTCCTCAAGATTACGGTATCGACATTTGTAATATTTTCCCAATTTATTTTTTTCTTTCTCAGGAGTTTTTTTATGGTTATACCTTCTATGCCTATTGTCGTTTCACGTACAATAACCTCTGACAAGAGGTAGAGCATGGGAATTAAAATGATCGAAAGAATAATTTTTTCCACAGGAGAACCTTCAGTGAAAAAAGCAATCACCAATAGCACGAAAAGAAAAAAGGTGTCTATGGATAAGGGAATCAAAAATGATTTCCTGATTTTATAGATCTTTACTGACATCGTGGTTACCGGATACTATAACATAAATAATTCTGCAGAATGGTCTTTACTCTTCTCTTTTCTTAAAAAAGTCCCGCTCTTACCACCACTTTTTTTTAATAATTTTATATCTGAAAGTATAATCTCCTTGTCGGCAGATTTACACATATCATAGATAGTTAAAGCCGCTGCACTGACAGCGGTCAAGGCCTCCATCTCCACGCCCGTTCGCCCAAAAGTTTTGACCCTTGATTGAATAGTTATCTCCCCGCTTTCGCTATTGCTTGAAAAATGGATATCAATCCCTGTCAGTTCGAGGGGGTGGCACATCGGAATTATATCGCTTGTCCTTTTAGCGGCCATGATCCCGGCAATCTTCGCAACGCCGAAGACATCACCCTTCGAAACACCACCTTCTTCAATAGCCCTCACGATATCCGGCCTCATCAATACCTTTCCCACAGCCACGGCCTCCCTGAATGTGGGTTCTTTGGCGGTAACATCTACCATACGTGATTTATTCTTATCATCCAGGTGGGTAAATTCCGTCATTGGTATATTATCTTTTATGCTAATGGAAGGATAAATGTTAATGGACTGACAAAACTAGGGAAGGAAATTAGCATAGTTGATTTTCCCAGTCAAGAAAGTTAAAATATTTTTTATTATCTCATACAGACGGAGATTCTAACGAAACAAGTTTTGAACGTACCGACTCACCATAAAAAACACGGGCGAGGCGGTCAAATTTCTCCGACGTATCGGTTGTAAGAAAAACCCTTTCTCTATTCTTCATAAGCCTTCCGTCAAGCCGGGGATGTCTTGTCAGATAGTCTTTCAGTTTCTTGGCCACTACAGGTCCCTGGTCAAGAACAACTGCCCTGGCAGAAACCTGCCTTTCAAAATTCTTATGCAAGATAGGATAATGCGTACAAGCGAGGAGTATCGTATCGATTTCACCGTCCTGATCGAACAGCTCACCAAGATACTTAGAAATGATCATGTCGGTTCCTTCCCAATCCAGCTCGCCCGCTTCTATGATAGGCACCAGAAGCGGGCAGGCCTGCTGAAAAACCTCAATGGAAGGTTCCAGATCCTTAATTTCTTCTATATAAATACGGGAAGAAACAACACCCTCCGTGGCCAGTATGCCAACTTTACGACAGCCCCTTTCAACGATCTCCTCGGCTGCAGGACGAATCACGCCAAGGACTCTTCCATTGGGATATTTTTCAGGCAAGAATTCCTGCTGAATTCTCCTGAGGGCTTTGGAGGATGCCGTATTGCAGGCAATAATAATTAAAGGACATCCTTGTTTGAAAAGAAAATCTACTGCCTGTCTTGTAAACTCGTATACGATTTCCTGGGACCGGTTACCATATGGAACCCGTGCATTATCACCAAGATACAGATAATCATAGCCGGAGAGAAGTTCTACAACACTTTTTAATACTGTCAATCCGCCAAAACCTGAATCAAAAAAACCTATCATAAAATTATCCTCTTCCTCTGCCTGTAAGTTTTTCGTACACAGAAACTATAAAAATTGCAAAGAGAAAAATCCTTGCTATAATTTTTTTAATCCAATA
>CAZKGS010000036.1:0-13801 GCA_964552105.1 uncultured Syntrophaceae bacterium | reverse complement strand
ATATCTTTAAAACGATCAAGGATTCTTATATTTTTCAATATCTTGCAAAAATAGTATGATGGTGTTATGAAAATCGGGTTTTCAATACAATTAAATTAGGGGTAACAGATATATGTCAAAGACAAAAACATGGAAGCTATGGGACAATGAAAAAACAAATGAGGAAGAAACAAAGCTTCTGAGAAGAAAAACGGATGAGATTCCAATCCCTCTTGATGAGAACAGCAAAAAGGATATTAAATTTCTCATAGATTCTTTTCTGGCAAGGGACGATGCTCTCGGGCTCGCTGCTCCGCAAATAGGGATCAGCAAGAAAATGGTTGTTTTCAAAAACAAGAATCTTGACCAACGGGGAGCTATAAAAAGCGAAAAGGATTACGATGTCCTGATTAACCCCCGGATCACCCAACTGAGAGGAGACAAAGATAATATGACAGAGGGATGTCTTTCATGTCCTGACATAAGCGTTGAAGTGACAAGATATAAGGAAATCAAGGTTAAAGCGTATGACAGGGAAGGCAGGAAAATTAATAAGAGATATACCGGTTTCCTGGCCCGGGTTGTACAGCATGAACTAGACCATCTTGATGGAAAACTGATCATTGATCATGGTGGATCGATGATCGTCCCAAAGGAAAAACATGAATTCTTTGAGAAACTGTTTAAAGAATAGTTTTTTATTCTGACTTCTGGTTCCTGACTTCTGAATTCTGATTGCGGCTGTGCCGCCTTCGGATTTTTTATCGGTAAAAATGAGGTATGGGAAGGTCTTTTACCGTCAAGAGCCCCGGTCTTGCTTCTATCACACCGGGTATTGAGTTTACCAAAATTGCAGCAGTGGCCTGATCACCTGCGACACCACCATCAATCCTGAGATTGACATTTGGATTCCCGCTGATGAAGACAGAGTCGTGAGGATTTTCAGCACCAATATACATCCGCAGATCAAGATCAATAAGCGTTTCATTTCCCTTAATCCCATTTACGATATGCTTGATTCCCGCAACATCGCCCGTCTTCAGGTCGAAATAAGCTGTTTTTACCGGATGTTCTGCAATGACGGGGTCAATGGTTTCCTTGATCTTATCAAAGGTTATGCCAAGGAAATGGGCAATGAATAGCAGTGATTCAACAAGTCCGACATGGCCGAGCAATTTTTGAGAAACCCTTTCCCTGAATTCTTCCGGTGTTAAACCCGCTCCTACTTTCTTCTGGAGGGGGTATCTGCGCGTTCCGGCGTCAACGATTCTTTCAACCCTGATGGACTTCACATCCTGGCAAACACCTGTCAAACGCAGAGGAAGGGCGTCCATAATAAAACCGGGGTTGACGCCGGTACCGAGAACGGTCACACCTTTCTCCCTTGCTTTTCTGTTAATATCTCTTGCCTGTTTTTCGTTTGCGTCGGAGGGAAATGAAAGCTCCTCGGCGGAAGACACGATATTAATTCCAGCGTTTACAATTCCTTCCAGGTGTGAAAAAATAGTATTTATTCTTGATCCCGCCGTGTGAATAACAACATGGGCGTTCGCAGTAGAAAACAATTTATCTGCATCGTCTGTAACGATAATTCCCAGATCCTTCCTGAGATCCAAAATCCTGCCCAGATCTTGACCTACTATGTCTTTCGAAATATCAACAGCTCCGACGATTTCCAGATTTGATTTACTCAGAACCAATTTTGCCGTTTCAAGTCCTATGGGACCCAGGCCGTAATGGATTACACGGATCTTCTTTTCAGCCATTCAGAAATACTCCTTACAAAAATGTATTAAAAATTTTCGAGCCCGCTATATAAAAAAAGACCTGTTTATAGTCAATGAAATATTTCATTCATTTTTTTAATTGTTTCTTTTTTATCGATTGAAGAAAATAAACGATTATGAGAATGGCGCCCCCGATCAGATCCGAATAAATCTCAGGGTAAAAAAGACATAAAGCGGCTATACCTGTGAATAAGCGTTCCAGAAGAGTTGATCTGTCCTTCAGATAGCCTATGACCGTCGATCCCAATGCGATGACTCCGACGACCAGTGTCACGAAGACATGTGCAAAATTCACATAATCAAAGGCTATCGTTCCGTCGAGAAGAGTCGGCAACCACAGGACGATAGGTGCTGACACAATAATAAACGGAATAGCAAAACCCGCCGAGGCGAGGCCAAAGGCAGTAAATCCCGTCTTGAAGGGATTTGCCCCGGAAATTCCCGATGCCGCATAGGCGGCAAGGGCCACCGGTGGTGTCACATCGGCAAGGACAGCGTAAAAAAGCACAAACATATGAGATACTAGGGGATGAATTCCCCATTGTAAAAGTGCGGGGGCCGCTATCATGGAAGCAATAATATACTGTGCCGTTGTCGGAATTCCCATACCGAGGATAAAGCAGGCAACTGCGGTGAAGACAAGAGTAAAAAACAGTGCAACTGAATTTGCACTTAACAGGTGCATAACATCCATGCTCATAACAAAACCAGCCACGACATGAGCCAGTTCAATTACAGCAGCGGCAAATTTCAATCCCAGGCCTGTCAAGGTCGTGGCGCCAACGATAAAACCGATACAGGCACAGGCCGCCCCGATGGCGAGGGCATTTTTTGTCCCCAATTCGAGGGTTTCCATTATGTCAGGTATCCTCATTTTGCTTTCTTTAAAAAAGACTCCTATCGAGATAACCGCCATATTCGTCCAGAATGCGCAGAGTGAAGGTTCCAGTTTCCATATGAGCAATGCTACAAGAATGGTGGTTGGTATCAAGCCCAGAAGCCAGGAGCGCCTGTCAGTTTTTTTGAAGGAATAAAAAAGACCTGCCGCAAGACAGATAAACCAGAAAACAGAAAAGACAGAAACATGATCGAGAGGATTGGCCCTGACCAGGACAGAGGGTACAGACAGGAACACAGCTATCAGGAAAGGATAGGTCCTGTTGTGGATCTGGCCAACGGCAACGGAAAAAATGATCCCCCAGAAGGCGGCCAGAAATGGGCTGCTTCCTGATATGAGGAGATATACAATAATGATCAGGGGCATTAATAGCAGCCATTTTTCCTTCAGGACTTCCCACAGATTTGGAAGTGATTCCCGGGGAATCCCGACAAGTCCCTGCTTCTTGGCTTCAAAATGCACCATGGTACCTACGGCAAAGAAGTAAAGCAGCGCGGGAACAACAGCACAGGCGGCAATCTTGATATAGGGTATCCCCAAAAACTCCGCCATAATGAAGGCCGCAGCCCCCATAATGGGCGGCATGATCTGTCCTCCTGTAGATGAAGCGGCCTCAACTGCACCGGCAAACCGGGGGGCATACCCGACACTTCTCATGAGAGGAATGGTAAAGGCTCCGGTGGTAACGGTGTTGGCAATGGAACTTCCACTGATGGAACCCATAAAGCCGCTGCTGATCACGGACACCTTGGCGGGCCCGCCGGAAGACCATCCTGCTATCGCCATAGCTATATCCATAAATAGCTGCCCCAGGCCGGTCTTGGAGATAAAAATTCCAAAAAGAACGAAATGAAACACAAAGGTGGCAACAACGCCGAGGGGAATGCCATATATGCCTTCCGTTCCAAGAAACATGTGTTCAATAATACGCGTGATGGAATAACCCCTGTGGGCAAAGAAGCTGAGACCCGGAATGTCAATAAAATAAGGTCCCAGGTAACAGTTAATCAGAACGAGAAATGAAATAATTGGAAGTGGTGGTCCAATACTGCGACGAGCGCCTTCCAAAACTAACAGAATCGCGAAAGCACCCACAACGAGATCACTTTTTAAAGGAAGCCCCGCCCGGAAAACCAGACTGTTGAATTCTAAAAAAATATAAACCGAAACTACCGAGGCAAGAAGGGCGAAAAAAACATCGAAATAGGGGATATCATCGTGATCATACCGGAATGATTTTCCCCTGATGATTGCAAACGATGCCTTGATCCATTGAATTACAAAGAGAAGGGCAATACTCAAAAAGATACCGAAAAGTAGAATGCTCCAGAAAACAAGCTTAACATTAGGATCACGAAAGGAACCGGCGAAGTGAATGTGATGATAGCCAAGGTATGACCCGTAAGCAAACCCTCCTATCATAAAGGTCAAAACAAAAAAATCAAAATAGGCAATATATCGATTTGCGAAAAACTCCCGCCTTTTAAAGTATAAAATAAACAAAAAACAGCCAGCCGCAAGAGATGCTGTCATACTGGCGGACAATTCAAAAATTTCTCGGAAGAGGGTTGCAAAAACGGAACTTCCTATAAGGGCATAGATAATATCGTATACAAGGTACTTTTTAGACTCCGTTCCGCTCTTTCTGATGGAATAGAAAAAAAATACAAGGGGAAGAACAAAGGCCAGGTGAAAGGCCCTGTGCCGCCATTCCTGCAAAACCCCGAATCCGGCCGTATAGATGTGAAATATCGAAAGGATCAGCGTCATTGCGAAGGCCAGTTTCAACGTGATTCCTGAAAGCTTGCGAAATCGAAATTCCGGGTCGTACTTGGCTATTTCTTCTATGTTGTCTGCAACTATTTTCTTGTCCTGCGGTGCCATCAAAAGATATCCTTTATGCGGATGAACCGAAAATCAGAAATTCAGATATCGAAAATCTTTTTGGGTACACAAATTTTATATCAAATTTATTCTTTACTTCAACCCTCCAGAAATATTTTTGCCTTCAGATATATAAATTCAAGAAATGTGACTTTTCTTGTCTTTACCTGCAAAAGGGTATTGCCCGCCAATAACGGAAGTTTCAGCTCCTGAGAATCATTGATTTTTAAACTATTATCATACTTTTCATTCACCCATAAGAGCAGTTCGGGCAGAATCCTGCACATATTGGAAATACGGAAATGATTCACATCGTTGTAAAACTTTTCATTACCAAAGGAGGCATAGGGCAAACCCGTATTACAGGAGGAAAAAGTCGTTTCATACAGTAGAATGCGAAAATTCTCGTCTATCCTGAAATACTCCCAGACAGGACAATGTTCGACTGAATGTATATACTTTGTTATGAATCGATCATCCGGGTAAATAACGCGGATGAAAACGACTCTCCCTTCCCTGAATGCCTTTATCTGCAAAGCATGGAAAGATGTGAGGGAAGATAACAAAAGGGTGCAAAAAAATGCGGATATAATCCACTTAGCCTTCATAAAAACTGGGCACCGACGTGCGGTGCCCAGTTGCCTCCTTAAAGTCACGAAAGAATATTTATTATTTAGTGCCTATCCAGAAATAAAATTAAGGCACTATCAAGCTTTCAATTCAGAAAAGAGCAATTTCTGAATTGAAACTATTTAATTATTCCCTTTTCCCTGTAGTACTTGGCAGCACCGGGATGAAGGGGTATGGCCATACCGTCAAGCGCTGTATCAAGCGTTACTTCTTTTCCCTTGGCATGCGTCTTTGCCATAATCGTAGCACCGCTTTCTGCTTTGGCAGGTTTACCATCTTTTTTCCGCAAGACATGCGTACCCTTTTCCCAGAGGGCTTTTGTCAGTTCATAGATAACACTGCTGGGAACTCTGGCGTCGACGACCCACTGGGCCATCGTGGTAATGCTGGGAATGTCCTTATCTACACCTCTGTATGTCCCTGCCGGAATAACAACCTTGGCATAGAAGGGAAACATCTTGACAATCTTGCTTATCGTCTTCTCATCCATCGGGACAAGGGTGACATCCGAAGTCGTGGCCAGTTCGACAACAGATGATGTCGGCCAACCTGCCGTGACAAACGTTACATCGGCCTGCCTGTCCTTCAGCCTCTGAGTGGCGCCAGCGAAACTGAGCCAGTCAACATTTTCAAAATCGTCATAAGTAAGGCCAAGACCTTTCAGAACATTCAGACAATCCACTTCTGTTCCGCTGCCCCTGTCTCCGGGTACCAGTCTTTTTCCCTTGATATCCATGATATCTTTAATACCGGCATCCGCCCGGGCAACAATCTGTATGGTCTCCGGGTAGAGAGATGCTATCCCCCTTAGATTTTTTATCGGCTTCCCTTCAAACTGGGCAGCACCTGTATAGGCGTAATAAGCCACGTTGTTCTGGACAAAGGCCGATTCTATCTGATGACCTCGTATAAGATTACAATTTGCGACTGATGCATTGCCTGACTGGGCAGTAATAATGATATTGGGAATCTTGGTAGACAGTGCCTGAGCCAAAGCGCCACCCAGCGGATAATAGGTACCGCCAGTGCCACCTGTGGCTATGGCAAAGAATTTCTTTTTCGCCGCGAAGGAAGGAGCGGCAAATATCATCGATACAGCCACGACTGCTACTACTAATAGTAACAAATACCTTTTTTTCAACATTTTAATCTCTCCTTTCAACCATGCTAAAAATTAATTTAACCCTCCATTTCTCTACAGATTATCCTTTGATATGTTTGCATAATTATTCCTCCGGTCATTGAGATGGGTCCACCCGAGACGGATTGCAATGACATTATGGATATTATGCAAACCTTCCACTTTCTAACAGTTATTTCCCCCTTTCAAAATTTAGATCGTGATTGTAGACAAAAAATTGAAACCAAACCAATTACCAAAGAAAATAAAATATTTTCCAGTGATTGTCAACGGTTTTTAACTTTGAATAATTGGCGGAAACCCGTCATAAAATTCAATAAATTTCCTGGCGATTGCCTCCCAGCTAAACTCCTTATGGATCGTTTCGCATCCTTTTTTCGCCAGTTTGTCCGCCAGAACTTTATGCCTTAGCAATAAGCAAACGGTTTCGGCATATTCTTCCGTATCCAGTGGATTCACCAGAAGACAATCTTGTCCGGAAGTGAGATTTTCCTGAATTCCGGCGAATTTTGAGATCACAGCAGGTACCTGACAGGCCATTG
This sequence comes from uncultured Syntrophaceae bacterium, assembly GCA_964552105.1. GTDB lineage: Bacteria > Desulfobacterota > Syntrophia > Syntrophales > UBA6807 > CAZGAK01. Next base: position 6,940 of record CAZKGS010000036.1, on the reverse strand, counting down.
CTTCCAGCGCAGTCATGCCGAAGGGCTCATACCTGGCGGGAAGGATAAATAATTCTGCTTGCCGGAAGTATGGCGGCAGTTCATCATGGGGTATGCCTCCCACAAGGTGAACCTTTTCGTTGATTTGATTTTTTCCCACGAAGCGCTTTATTTTTGACAAAACTTTCCTTTCCTCTTCATCCGGATTCTCTGCGCCACCCCCGATAACCAGGTGTATGTCCGGGAACTCATTCAGCACACGGGCAAAGGCTGGGAGGAGCAAGTCATGTCCCTTGACATTTGAAATCCTGCTTACTACAAAGATATATTTGTCTGGAAGCGAGATCCTTGTTTTCTTTTCTTCTTTCCCTTTTTTCAGAGGACGAAATTCATGCACATCAACGCCCGGTGGAATGAATTCCACCCTCGGAGGATGAAAATGATATAATTCTTCAATTTTCTTTTCCTCCTCCCTGCTTGTAACGGTCTGACCATCTACTGATTTAAAGATTCTCATCTCTTCGGCGATTCGATGACTGAAATTGAAAATTCTATCCATTTCTTCCGGGTTTTCACCAATCCTCTGCTTTTTCCAGGCGCCCAGAGAGTGAGCGGTAAAGAAGACGGGTTTGGAAAAAGCTTTGGCTACCTCAAGAGTAACAATGCCTGCATCTACATAGTGCCCATGAAAAAGATCATATTCCAGATTCTGGTTTCGAATAAAATTGATCATATTTTCTGACAGTTCAGGCAGTACATCATAAATAAATTCTTTGGGGATAAATTTCCAGTCTCCTGCGGGTATACGAATTACCCGGGCATCCGGACAACCCGGCAGGGGATCAATCTGCTTCCTGGAGCGATCAAACCAGCGTGTATAGATGTCCACGTTGATACCGAAGTCAGACAGGGCGCGAGCAAGGTGAAGGACATACAATACCTGTCCTCCCGTATCTGTCTTCCCTAACTCAGGAATCGGGTCAAAATATCCGTGCGTACTGAGCATGCAAATACTTTTAATTTTTTTATTATGTGATTGCATCGTTTACCCTTACATCATAGTCACGTGTCACAACAATATCAGCTCTGGTTTTATGTGATGATATTATCTCATGTTCAATCTCGAGAATCTTTTCGAGGTACTTATCCTGGTCTTCTCTTCCCCTCTCCTTGCGTGACTCTTTAGTGTCCAGATTGGTTCTGTCGATGAAAATACGCTGGTGGACATTTTGCAAAAGAGACGTATAGGTGCCCTCTGCAATAATTACTTTAATTCCTTTGAGTTGAATCATTTCGCCGGTAATCCGGTCTTCTTCATAAATGACCAGAGGTTTTTCAATCATTTCCTTGCCATCCAGAATATCCCGGATATTCTGGTTCAGGAGTGAGAGCTGAACCTCAGATGGTCCCACATGTTTTATGTTCTTTTCGCGCATTCTGGCGTTCGTTTTAGGGGGGTAAACAAAATAGTCGTCCTGTTGAAGGATAATACTGTTAATACCTTTTGTTGAAAGTTGCTCAGAGAGCGCGGATGCAATTTCTGATTTTCCGGCGCCGGATTCCCCTGCAATCGTAAGGATAAATTTTCCTCCGGATGATTCAATCCTTGGCAGAATTAACTCCAGTATACGTTTCGCTGCCCTGACGTGTTCCTCTTTGATATTTAAACTGTCACCTATCATTAATGAACTCCTGATCCGCTCTATTTTATTTATTCATCTTTGTGACCTCATAATGGATATTCGCAAACCTGAGGCGGACGGGAAGCCTTCGAAATGTTAGAAATATTTTTTTATATACCCTCGCCATGCATTTTCAATAACATGAAGGTTTGTTGAATGCCAGCATCAAATTCGATCTTGTGAGATCTTTGCAGAATGTTCAATTTTGTTCAAGTTCAAGGAAGGCGAAAATTTTAACCACAGGAATATATCGGATATTTCGAGGATTAAAGGTTGAGCCTGATCCCAGAGGAATAGGCTTCGCATTCCACAGGGCAGGCGCAGAAATTGGTCAAAAGGGGACGTTATGCAAAGGTCTCATTGTTTGTGCAAATCAATTGTAGACTTACAGGAAGATCAAGAGTAATATTGTAATAAAAGGAGCAAAAGAAAATGATTAAAGCTAAAGATATTATGACAAGGGAAGTTATTACTGTTTCTCCGGATACGGAAATTACCGAGGCAGCAAAGTTGCTCCTTGAGCACCACTTCAATGGTCTGCCTGTGGTGGATGAAGGAGGCCGTTTGCAGGGTATTATTTGTCAGGAAGATCTGATTGTCCAGCAGAAAAAAATACCTTTGCCTTCTTTTTTCACCCTTCTGGATGGTTTGATTCCATTAAAATCTTACAAAAGTCTTGAGAAGGAATTAGAAAAAATCTCCGCGGCCACAGTAGCCAAAGCCATGACCCCCAATCCTGTAACAGTTGATCCTGAAACCGGTCTGGAAGATATCGCCACACTGATGGTGAAGCATAATACACACACTTTGCCTGTCCTGGATCAAGGCAAGCTCGTCGGAATTATAGGCAAGGAAGATGTTCTCCGCACCCTTATGCCCGATGAGAAAAAAGACTAATCCTAAACACTCGAGTTGACTTTCTCTCAATACCTGACCGAGGGCCAACCGCAAGACCGTCACATTAACAACATCAGACCGGATATACAGGGATACCAGATTACCCTTGGCAAAGGTTGGGAAATTGTATATGTTGATCCCTGTTTTTTCGCGGAAAGCCATCTTGATTTATTAATGAAAAATTGTTTTTACTATTATGTGAAATATTGGATTGAGGAACTTAACAATACATGGACCCTGCATCTGAAATAACAAACAATCGAAAGAAAAAATTTATCTCCTTAATTTTGTTTTCTATTATTGTGATTGCGGGACTCACAGGTATCTTTGTTTATATGGCATACAAAAAAACCCATATAACAACAGATGATGCCTTTGTCACCGGCAGGGTACATATCATCGCATCGAAGGTGCCAGGAACGGTAAAAGCCTTATATATTAGTGACAATCAATTTGTAAAAGAGAACGATTTGCTCATGGTGGTTGACGATAGAGACTATGCTGTAATGCTTAACCAGGCTGAGTCTGCCTTGAATGCCGAGAGAGCAAAGCTTGCGGAACTTTCAACTAGTATAGATGTGGCAGAGAAGCGACTGTTGGAATTACGCTTTAGAATAGAGTCAGCTAAAGCAAATCTGAAGCTCCAGGAAGCTAATTTCAAGCAGGCAAAGGTGGATTTAACGCGAGGCCAGAGACTTCTCAAAAAAGAAATTATGCCGGAGGAACAGTTTGAAAAAATAAAAACCAGTTATGATGTAGCGTCGGCACGCCTTAAGGCGGCAAAAGACCAGTTAAGGCAATCGGAGGCATCTCTTGAAACCCAGAGGGCTATCATTAAGCAAACTGAGTCGGCTTTCCAATCCCAGGGATCCAGGGTTAAGCAGAAAGAGGCGATACGTAAAGGGGAGGATCTTAAGATAAGTTATACAAGGATTTATTCACCGTCTGATGGTTATATAACAAAAAAATCTGTTGAAACAGGAAATCAGATCCAGGCCGGACAACCGCTAATGGCGGTTGTATACCTCGATGATGTGTGGATAACAGCCAATTATAAGGAAACTCAACTCGAGAAGGTGAAACCCGGGCAAAAGGTAAGGATAAAAGTTGATACCTATCCCGACAAGGTATTTAAAGGAACTGTGGAGAGCATTATGGCTGGTACAGGTTCTGTCTTTTCCCTGTTTCCGCCTGAAAATGCCACAGGTAATTTTGTGAAGGTTGTACAACGTATACCCGTCAAGATAGTTCTTGCCGAAGAAACAAACACAAACCATATTTTCAGGATTGGCATGTCTGTGGAGCCCACAATTATCATAGAAAAATAACTGCATTATGAGTTAAGATGCCTGCAAACGTAAACAAGTGGATCGTTGCCTTGACCGTGATGCTTCCAACGCTCATGGTTATTGTCGATACATCTGTCGTAAATGTCTCCCTCGATCATATACGCGGGAGCCTTTCTGCCGGTATCGATGAGGCTACGTGGTCGATTACATCGTACCTCGCAGCAAATGCAATCATTATCCCCATGACCGGCTGGCTCAGCAGGTTCTTCGGAAGAAAGCGCTTCCTCATCTTTTCCGTTGCCTTGTTTACCCTGAGCTCACTCTTTTGTGGACTTGCCTGGAATATGCAGAGTCTTGTCTTTTTCAGGATACTTCAGGGGCTTGCCGGCGGTTCGCTCCAACCTATATCACAATCCATATTACTCGAGACTTTTCCTCCTTACCAGCACGGTACGGCAATGGCTATTTTTGGAGTGGGCATCATGTTTGGTCCCATTGTCGGTCCTGTCCTGGGAGGCTGGATTACGGACACCTGGACGTGGCGCTGGATATTTTATATCAATATACCCATCGGTATCACCTCAATCCTGATGTCGCTCCTTTTTATCCATGATCCCTATTACATGAAGCGTGCGAAGATGAGGATCGATTACTGGGGACTTGTATTACTCGTTGTCTGGATCGGATGCATCCAGATGATTTTGGACAGAGGACGTAGAGTGGACTGGTTTTCATCGGAATTTATTGTCTGGTTAAGCGTCCTGTCGGTCATATCTTTGACACTCTTTATCGTTGTTGAGTTATTTGCGGAGCATCCCATCGTCAACCTGAGGGCATTGAAGGACTTATCCTTCAGTCTGGGAAACGTGGTTATGTTCTTCGTAGTTTTTAATCTTTTCGGAAGCATTGTTCTTCTTCCGATCTACCTTCAGACCCTGATGGGTTATACGGCAACCCTTGCCGGTATCGTTCTCGCACCCGGGGGCATTGCCTCCCTCATTGCCATGCCCATAGCCGGAGTGCTTATCTACAGGATAAACCCGAAAGCAATAATTGCCTTCGGCGTTGTAATGCTGTTCTGTTCAACCCTGCTTATGTCGATGTTCAACCGCATGGCGGACTTTAACACTATATTACTGCCACGAATTTTTATGGGTATAGGCTTGGGATTCATCATGATTCCTCTTTTTACGCTTTGCTTATCTCATATTAGGAAAGAGGAGATGGGGAATGCTACATCTATATTTAATCTCGTGAGAAATATCGGCGGAAGCTTTGGTGTGGCTGTTGCCACAACTATTTTGACCAGACGGGCTCAGTTCCATCAGTCTCGTCTCGTGGATCATCTCACGCCATTCGATATGAATTATGTGTGGAGTTCACAACAAATAACCCAGGTCTTGCAATACAAGGGGATTGAACAGACGCTTGCCCATAAGGGTGGGCTCGGTGTCATTTATGAAACTTTATTAAACGAGGCCTCTATGATGTCATTCAACGACGTTTTCTATGTCTTAGCTGTTATGAGCATTCTGATGTTGCCGCTGGTCTTGTGCATGAAGCATATAAGGCACAGATCACCCGATAGTCACTGAATTTGATGAACGCATAAACGACATTGTTCCACATTTTTGATTCTTGTTTGTGATTTTTACGGCGTTTCCCCCCCATTGTCTATAAGAGCCTTCAGCGGTTCGATGCCGTATGGTGTTCCTTCTTCAATAGCCTTGAGTACCGTACCTCCTCCCGTGAAAAAGTAGTATTTCGAGTTATCCAGGGTAGAGAGATAAAGTCCGGGGCACAGATCCTTAAACTCCTGGAGTGTATCACCGCCTCCGTACAGTTTGGTCGCTTCCGTATTATGATCGATCTTTCTGTCCAAGGCTGCCGAGCCCTCGGTGAAATGTGGGGTAAACCCCATAACGGCGTTGACGAAAATGGTCTTTGCCGAGTTCAGTGTATTTGAAATCTCCGGGTCCGAAAATGATTCTTGTGCTATATCAAGAATGTAATGGAGTTGCATACCCTTTTTGAATTCATCGATGGATCTTATCCTGTATTTTCCCTCAATTTTTCCCTCCATCGTGTCCGATTCACACAGATACGGTAGCTCCAGTATCTTGTGATATTTCTTGTCCATTTCCACGAGGTTTTTGGCAGCTTCGATGTCCTCCGTTTCAATACCGCTGATTAATACACCGTATTTTGCACAAAGATATATATTATAAATGATACCTCCGAGAATTAATTTATCCACTTTTTTATAAATTTCGTTTAGTGGGCCGATCTTTGTATTATACTTTGCACCCGCAATTACGGATATGAAAGGCCTTTCAGGCTGTAAGACCCGGGTGAGGTTCTGTATTTCTTTTTGCATGAGATAACCGGCAAACGACGGCAGGTAACGTGTAATATCAAAGGTGGATACATGTGACTGCCACGAGCCGAATGCGTCATTAACAAATACGTCGGCCAGACCTGCCAGTTGAAGGGCGAGAGAGTCTCTGTCTTCTAATTCCGATTCTTCTCCCTTAAACCATCTCGTGTTTGGAAGGTATATGGCGCCAATCCTCTTTTCTTTCAGATCTCTGATAGCAAGATTTATCGAGGTATCAATACTTTGTATCCCCTCATCTCCTTCTGTTCTGAATGTGGGGCAAAAAATCTTTGTGTGAAGTTTTCGTTCCAGGTATTCCGCAATGGGTGTGACAGATGTTGATTGATCTATTTTTATCTTTCCGGTCTTCTTGTCCTTCGGCCTTCCCACGTGCGTCATTATGATCGGCCTGCCACCCCTCTCAACGATATTGAAGATAGTTCCGATGGTTTGATCTATCCGGTATGGGTCCTGGATGCTTCCCTTTTTGACGACGTTATGGTCAACCCTTAAAAGAACAATCTTGTTTTCCACATCGGCATCCTGCAAAAGCGGAAGTTTGGAATCAATGTTTTGCTCCATAATAATTTTCCTTTCCCCTGTACTTTTTATATTGTCAATTAGAATCTTTATTCTAAACAACTGCGTTTTTTGCGCAGATGCTGGCGGAAAATAAATTCGAAATCCGAAGTACGAAATTCGAAACAATATCAAAA
>CAZKGS010000035.1:0-13883 GCA_964552105.1 uncultured Syntrophaceae bacterium | reverse complement strand
ACTTGATACGGGAAAGGAACAGGGACAACCTGATGCACTGTTGCTGAGTGAAGGACTTTATTAGTCCAACCTTTTACAGGAGACGTTAGATGCCCTGTTACCTCAGACCTTTTAATATGGAATTGGATTTACGTAATTTTACAGGAATGTCATAAACTACAGGAGATCCTGCCACATTTCTTTGTAGATGCCACTGCAAAAGATCATGTCATCGACCTTCTCAAAATACAAAACCTTAGGAAGTTCCTCTTTGGTTTCCGGGCTAAACCACTTGTAATCCACAAAACCACTCCCTTTAGCGTTGGCAACTTCGACGATTTCCCGGACAAAACTTCTGCCGTCAGAATCCTTAACCTCGCTGAAGTCCGCCCCGATATATTTTTCGTTTTCCCCGTGCGCAAGCATGGTCCCTGTGAGATTTATTACAAAAACATACATCTCACCTTTAACAAAGGCTCCTTTGAGATTTGTTATCTCGGCTAAAGCAACTATCTTACCGGCTTTTTTGTAAAAATCTATTGCTTTCTGTACCCACTCTTTCGCATCTTGACCTGATTTTCCGAACATATTTCTTCCTCCTTCAATGAACTGTTACATGTTTTTAGGGTTTTATTGCTTACAAAATACCTGAAAGCAAAACACACAGCAATTATATTTCAATACACTTTTAAATCATGGAAAGTCAAGGAAATAAATCCACCGCCTGAAAAATATCGGCATATTTTAGTCGGTAAGTTGCAATGTTACCATCGATCAAACATGCCCCTTTATCACCTCTCCCCTTACGTCCGAGTATTATAGGAGCGGACAGAGTAATAGATAGTACTGAAAGCTCCTGATAGACAAAGAGATGATTCATTTCTGTCGGCGCATCTTGAGCTCAGCACAGATCCAGGACACCCTGTTACCACCACGCCAAAAAATGAAGAGCCCCGCGAGGATCAAACCAATGCCCGCCAGCATGTTCCCATTGTCTGCCCAGCTAATTCCCACGGAAAACATGATGGCCGCTGCAAACAGACCTAACGTAGCCAAGACAATATTGAAAACAAGCTGTCTGGTCGTCGGAGGTTTCTGAAGAGAGGCGGCCTGTTGACCGGCTGCGATCTTCACGCGTGCTCCGTCTCGTGATCGGGATATTCTTTCTTTCGTCATCTTTCCTCTCCTGTTTTATAGATCGTGTTAACCCATTATTGAGCAATTGCTATCTTATATCAAATTGAATATTTCGTGACAATCAATATTTGACACGTGCAGATTCCGGTCCAAACCTGCCACGGTGGTATTGCTGTCTACACGGGAATTGGATTATAGTATTGTCTATGAGAAAGGACTGCACCACCGTGCAGTCTGGATAGGTCATCCTCAGAAATGTATACTGAAAACAATAAGGCAGGGCCTGCAAACAAGCCCTGCCTTAAAAGATTGCCTTCGAATGCCAACTGATAAGTTATTCGCAACTTACTTCAACTATGTGCTTATCAGTTAACCATCCCGACACTTCTAATGTTCATGAACATAGAAGGGCCATTTGTGGAAGAACCACTCATTCCACAGAAGGGGAACGATCCACCAGAAGTTCCATACCAGAGATTCGCCATGGGGGAATCTGTGGGAAAGTTCTGTCATATGATGATTTCCGAGTCCCCAGTGACCGAAATTTCCATAATAGAAAATCCAGTAGAGCACCGCGGTAAAGAACAGAACGCCGATAGTACGAATCCAGAATCCTGCCCAACTGTCAACGTCTTTCACGCCACAGAGGTCATCAAAATAGTGATGCCATGCAAGGAAGGGGATCAGGGTCATACCGGCGATCTCGGCAGAGTGCAGCGCCAAGAATCTGTGTACCTCTCCTGCGCCCTTCGTCTCCATCAGATGGTGGATGGTTTCCGGGGGTAGCCATAACGGGGCGATTGCTATACAGATAAGATATAAAATGTACGCTCCGACAAAGCTCAGTCCCATGTAAACAAAACCCTTGGCAGGCTGAGGAAGGTTAATGAGTCCAAATGGTTTCATGCGCCACACATTCGGGAACATGAAGAGAATGATAATCGCCCATTCCCACCAGCCAAAGACCCAGTGAACATGAGGCGTCCCTGCAATGCCAACCCACCAGGGCGCACTGAGCGCCGGGCCCTTAAAGAGAAGACCGAAAAACGGGACGATAAGGATTACATAACCGAAGAGCTCGAACATGGACTGCGTTGCGATCTCCGCAAAACCTGCAGCCGGCTGCTCAAGATTACTCGGCCGAATGGGCCATTTGCCGAAGAAGATGGTGCCGACAGGATAGAGATAAAACCCCATCAGAACAAAACCGACAATAGATACCTGTGCAAAGAACCCCTTTGAGCCTGCGGCTACAAGACCGTAATAACTCAGGAAATTGAAGCCTATTCCAAGGATCCTGTAAAAAATAACGTCGATTACAAACCAAGTGAAAAATAGATTCACAAGTGTCATTGTAATACCACGCGCAGGCTGACCCATGTTCTGGAAAGGCCAGTCCCCTAAAAACATGTGCTGCCACAAGCCAACCAGAATCATAATTGCAAGGAACATTACAAAGGGATAAGGAAACCATCCAACAGGTCCTCTTGGATCACTGAAGATATACCATGTCCCCCATGCTATAAGAAAAAATGCTATGTTAGAGATAATCCCCGTCATGGGTTGTCCCCAGCGAGGTTTCAATGCTCCGGCCATAATTTCCTCCTTTTTTGACTTTTAAAAAAAATGCAAAAAAATTTGCTAAATCTACCTAAGCCCCTTACATCATTACGATGTAACTATATCTAACCCTTTTCACACCTCCCTTCCCTTTATGTATTTCTACCAGATTATAATCACCCAGGCATAAATGATGATTATAATTTCATAGCCCCCTTTGAAACCTTGCATATTATGCAAAGATTTCGAAATATCGCAATTAAACCTTAAATTTCATAACAGATCAACCTTTTGCTTGTCAAGAAAAAATAAGATATTTTCTTTTAGAGTCTTTATTCACAGCGACTGTGTTTTTTGCGCAGATGTTGAAAGGCGAAAGGCTAAGGGCCGAAGGAAAAACACTTAGCATTCACTCCTCAGTCCTCATTGCTCAGTCCTTGCGGCTTTGCCGGGTTAGGACAAATACGCCCTACTTTCCCGACTGCACATCATCGTCCCAGTCGTAACCCCAGAGCGCGCTGTTATAGGGAGACTTCCAGTTTCTTCTCTCTTTATAAGCAGGGTATCTCCTGGTTTCACCTTCTTTTGGAAGCATGGACACGGGGAATTTCGGGGGCAAAAGGCCATTTTTATGGGCTTCTTTCTCCAGCCACTCGCGATCGCCGGGATGGGCGATAGAAATGAGCGCCGATGTTCTTTCGTAACCGTTCAGCCCCCTCAAATTGACGATGCCGTACTCGGTACAGACATAATGTGAAAGCTGAGCCGGAACATCCATTGACGAACCTTCGGGCATGAAGGGTACGATTCTCGAGGTTCCATGTTTGCTCCTCGATGTCATGGCAGCAACGCCTCTTCCACCCCTCGACTGGGCGCAGAAGGCAACAAAATTGAAATACCCGCCGGTACTTGAAATCGGGCGTTTTTCATAGAAACCGGAGCACTGCTGACCCAGAAGGTCAACGGTAACACAGTTGTCGATGGCTATCATATTGTCGATTCTGGTTAGATTATTGAGATTATTTGTGTAATCGATATCATAGACGGCCAGGTTCTGGTTGCGGTGAATGGCTTCATAATACCACTTCGTATCCACAGGGAAGGCAAATCCCCAGACACTCTTACCCCTGTCTATGCTCTTGTATCTGTTGGTTACCTGGCCCGATTCGATCAGCCTGAGGAGACCGTAATTCAGCATCTCCGTGTGGATACCGAGATCCTTGAGGCCCGCATCAACCATAGCATTGACACACGCGGACGGGAGAGAACCGATGCCAAGTTGAATGACATCCCTGTCATCCATGATCCCGAGGATGTGACTGGCGATCTTCTCCTCTTCAGGCCTGGGCCGTATGGCCTTTTCGTTTATTTGGGGCCACTCATGCCTCTCACAATCCACCTCGATCCAGTAATCCACATCATCAATGTTGATGGTATTGAAACGTCCCCCCTCTGCCCACGGGTAATCTTCACGAACTTCAACGACAAGATTTTTAGCCGTCTGACGGAATATGCTGCAGTTATTTGTGCCGTAAGACCAGTTAAAGAATCCATGCTCATCCGGCGGTGTCGCCGCATTGAACCACCAGTCAATTCCGGGTTTGCTCTTTTCAGTGCGGGCAAAGCGGTACTGATGCCACCACATGCCCATGGCCCATCCCCACTGGGCCCAGCTCGTTACATTATTTCTGTCCCTCGCCCTTCGACTCCATGGAAAAAAAAAGGACTCGTGGAAAACATGATACTCCTGCTCTGGATCAATCTCCTGAAAGTAAGGATGGGGGTAAAACATGGCGTAATTCCAGATTTCGATGTCCCTGAGCTGGCCGGGGCCGGGACCCAACCTCGAGGAGAGCTCCATCATGCATTCCGTCGAATCTCCGCCGGTGCTTCCAGAGTTGATCCAGTCTCCGGGTTTCACCATGTCAAGGATCTGTTTGGGTGTCCTTTTTTTATCCCGAATCTTCTGCTGGACAGGTGTTGTCATCCCATGTTGCCCTCCTTTTATAAATAGGAACAGCGCTTATTTACCGATCAATACGTATTGGCCCGTTCCCCGATCAACACTTAACCATGAGAAGATAGTACACATCACAAAAAAGGGCAAGGTAAAAAACCTTGCCCTTTTTGCTTTAATAATCTTCTACAGTTACTTTAATCATTAAGGTTAGCAATGGCACCAGGCGCAACTTTTATCTGCGCGTACCCATATTTATGATCCTTCAGATCATCGGAAGTAGGCATACGACGGTCAGGCTCATTTTTAAACATCCAGTGATCCTTCCCCATTATGCCCATTTCGACTGTCGCCTTTTCCAGAGCTTCACGATCGTCAGGATGGGCGAGGCTGATAATCTTACGTGCCTTCTCGGCATCGGTGCAGCCCCCAAGATTGACTATGCCGTATTCCGTGCATACCCATGTTACAAGCTGATCGGGAACGGTAATGACGCTTCCCTCGGGCAGTTTGGGGAAGAAGCGTGATCTGCCCGCCCCATCTCTCGATGTAGCAGCTATTATGGCCCTTCCACCCTTGGCCATGGAAGCGCCCAAGGTAAACTGGAACTGACCGCCGGTGCTTGAAATGACCTTTCCGCCGACGTTACCGGCACAATCCTGTCCCCTGAGATCCATGGCGGCAAAGTTGTTGACGGTTACCATGTTATCAATCTGGGAGAGTGTCGCTATATTGTTCGTATAACCAATATCGAACCCGGCAAAGTAGGGATTCCGGTGCATCCACTCGTAGTACCTCGGCGTATCAACGGGCATAATATAGGCCCAGCCGCATCTGCCGACGTCGATATTCTTCCGCGAGTTATCCACGACTCCTGCTTCCGTAAGTGTAAAGGCATATTCGCCGATCATCTCACTGTGTATGCCCAAGTGTCTCAGATTAGACTTCTCCAGTGCTAAAACCACCGCTGTGGGGAGGGCGCCGATACCCACCTGGATACAATCGCCGTCACGCATAATTTCGAGACAGTGGTTCGCTATGGCCATCTGCACTTCATCAGGCTTTATGTCCTTTTCCGGAATGTACATCCACTGATATTTCTCCTCAGCACAATCGACCTCGACAAAGTAATCGACCTCATCAATGGGAAGGAACATATTCCTTCCAGCTTCACACCAGGCATAGTCATCGCGAATCTCACAGACAAGCTTCTTGCAGGACTTGGCAACAATCATAAAATTGTTCACACCGTAGCTGGCATTTACATAGCCGCCCTCGGGCACTGCCACTGCCTGGACACCCCAGTCCATGGCGCGCTTGAGTTTATCCTTCCGGTAAAAACGGGCATATTCAGAGTCCATTCCAATCGCCCATCCCCAGTGCTTCCAGTCAAAGCCTTTGTATCCCTTTTTCAACTGTGCGCGAAGCGTGGGCAGCAAAAATGCCTCATGAAGGACATGATGTTTTCCCTCAAGATCGGCATCAACGAAGAAATTATTCCCTAACATTATGGCCTGGTTCCAGATCTCGATGCCGTTCAGATCACCTGGTCCGTCACCGAACCTCGCACACATAGCCTCCATAGTGGGAAGCGTATCCGCACCGGGACCGCCACGATTGATCCATTCTCCGGGTTTTACCATATCCGCCCACTGTTTCGCAGTGATTGTCTTATCCCTGAGCTTCTGCTGGGTAGGTGTTGTCATCGTGATTTTCAATTTTTCTTCAATTTTCTTTTGCGCCATTCTTATTACCCTCCTTATCTAATAATCTAATACAGTTCTAAATCTAATAATTAGCTGTAACTCGAATGTTACTGTTCACAATTCAACCAGGCTCTTTCGAATTACGATTCACAAAGACTATATTATTTTCCCCCTCCTTTCTTGTTTTTAATAAAACCCCATATTGATGGTTTCGTAAAAAGTCGGGATTCCCCTCCTCTGGTGGGAGGGGATAAAGGGGAGGGGGACGTAAGTGTGTGAAATAATATTGTATTCACCCTCACCCCTACCCTCTCCCATCAAGGGAGAGGGAGTTTTATGACTTTTTACAAGTGCATCATAATGATTCTAATGAAATCCGGTATTGTAAGTATCGATTATATTTTTTATTCTTTCTGTCAATTAATGTCAAGGAAAATTTGACTCTGTTTTTTAAATAGTGACAGCGCCAATACTGTCCGGTATGAAGATTGCTCTCCCCTGTAGGGCCCGTTCCCCGAACGGGCCGATATCAACGGGCCGATGAGGGCATCGGCCCCTACAAATGCTGAGCGTTCGACGGCTCGACTGAGCGATTCGACTGAGCTCGTCGCAGGCTCGCCGAAGGCTGAACTTGTTTCAGTATTATTTGTCCGTGGTTTGGGGAGGCCGATGCCCTCATCGGCCTGTTATTCGCATCATTCATCAGAATTTACGCACCCTGAATTTGATCCGCCTGGGGTACGTTACTTTACTTTACCATCGAATTTAACTTTTTGCGAAACTGCCAATTCATAACACAACATATTGTATCTTAAATTTCAAAAAACACATTTTGTTGTGTTTTCTCTTTACAAACACCTTTTCTTTTATTATAAACTAAAAATATTAAGAGAGAATAACATTGTCAGGAGCTCTGTTTATTTCCTTTTAGTAATCTTGATGGAGGATTTTCCTGGATGAAACTGAAGAAGCTGGAAATACTCGGTTTTAAATCTTTCAAAGATAAGACCCTTTTTAATTTTTCCGACGGCATCAGCGCTATCGTCGGCCCCAATGGATGCGGAAAGAGCAATGTCGTTGACGCGATCCGATGGGTTATGGGTGAACAGAGGGTAAAGACTCTCCGCGGGAAGAAGATGGAAGATGTCATCTTCAACGGAAGTGATGATGCCGCCCCTGTCGGTCTGGCCGAGGTGTCTATAATCCTTGAAAAGGATGGTCGAACATTCCCCGGCCAATACGCCGACTGTTCCGAGGTCATGATCTCAAGAAAGATCTTCCGTGAAGGCGAGAGTGAATATCAGATAAACAAGGTGCCCTGCCGCCTGCTGGACGTACGGGAATTCTTTATGGATTCGGGTGTCGGCGCCAGGACATATTCAATAGTCGAGCAGGAAAGCATTTCAAGGCTGATCGAAGCCAAACCCGAAGATATAAGAGAATTCATTGAAGAGGCAGCGGGTATAAAAAAATACAAAAGCAGAAGAGAATCCGCGACCCGGAAGATGGAATCGACAAGGCAGAACATTGCCCGCCTGAAAGACATCACGAGTGAAGTAAAGACGCAGATGAATTCCATGTCACGGCAGGCAAAAAGGGCTGAAAGATACAAGGCACTGAGGAAAAACATAAAGGAAACCGAGCTTACCCTGTCTCTGCAGGCCTATCTTGATCTGACATCACGAACAGAAATACTTAAAAATTCACGTGAGTCATTGAATGAAAAATCCATACAGATCAAGACAAATCTGCAGTCACTGGAGGCCTTGATAGAAGATGTAAAGTCGGAACTTTTAGAAAATGAGGGAACAATCGCGAACCTGCAGGAGAAATTTTACAACGCAAAGAACAAAATCAATATGGACGAGCAGAAAATAGAATTTTTTAAAGGAAAGATTGAGGACATAAAGGCGCGCAAGGAAAGAAATCTGTCAGAAATTGAAACGTTCCGTGAGCGGAAGGAGTCAATGGAAAAGGAGCTGAGTGCTCTCAGGATTCTGATAGCAGAAGCGGACACGAAAATAGAAGATGTGAAAAATTCGATTTCCATAAGTCAGGAAGGTGTGGATCACCTGAAGAATACAGAAGCGATACTGGCCGGTGAACTGGAGCAGGGAAAGGCCGGGAATTTCCATATCGTAACTGAACATGCCAGGCTCAGGAATATGCTGGCCACACTCACCAGGGGAATAGAAGATCTGAAAAAGAAAATCGGGAGGGAAACGAAAGACCTGAATGAAAACTCCGAAAAACTCAAATCGGTAAAAAATACCCTTGCCGCTTTAAAATCCGGTTTAGAATCAGACGTGGAAAAGATTGAGGTACTCAGAGAAAATGAAAATATTATACAAGGGAAGATTGAAGAATCCAGAAACAATCTGGAAGCTATCGATGAAAACGTCGCTCAACTCAAGGAGGAAACCGGAATAAAGACATCACGGCTGGCCTCCTTGAAGGAGTTTCAAGAGGGGTATGAGTGGTGTAACGAAGGTACTAAATCCATATTAAAGGCAAATAGAGAAGGTGACCTCCCCGTCGATGGAATTTATGGATTAGTGGCCGATCATATCGATGTTCCGAAAGAATATGAGGCTGCCGTAGAGGCGGTCCTCGGCGAAAAGCTCCAGTACGTTGTCGTAAAAAGTCAGGAAGATGGCATCGAGGCCATCGATTATCTGAAGAAACATTCATCAGGAAGAGGGCATTTCGTCCCCTTGAGAGTAAGAAATCACTTCACAAATTCCAGTTCTTCAGATCATATCGAAGGAATTGTCAAACTGGACACTTTCGTCCGGACAAAGGAAGATTTTAAAAGTATCGTAGATTTTCTCCTGGGGGATGTTTTATTAATCACTGATCTCCATACGGGCGTGAATCTCTGGCGACAAAACGGTTTCGTCGGAACATTTGTCACTCCTGAAGGAGATGTAATAAGCCCTCACGGAATTTTAACCGGCGGGAGCGGCATAAACGGCGGCAGCAGTCTGCTTCGCAATAAAAGAGAAATATCGGAACTGGAGCGTGAGATCGACCAACTCGCCACCCCCCTGGAAAATGAAATTGAGATAAAAAATGAAACAAGCGCCCTCATTTCCCAACTGAGCAACGAACTCGATGAATTACGATCAGACATTCATGAAGCGGAACTGAATGCCAACAGCAAGAAAAAGGATGCCGAACGGTCAGAGGGGGAAATTAAATGGATCGAACAGAGAATCAATGTCCTTACATTCAATAAAGAAGGTCTGGAATCCGAAGAAACGGAAGCAACGGAAAAAACAAATCATATCGAAAAAGAAATAGTACTCTATGAAAGCAAAGAAAGAGAAGCGAATGAATCGATTTCCGCACTGCAGGAAAAATGGAATAAGGTAAAAACCGATCTGGAGGAAAGAGAGAAGAACCTGACGGAAGAAAAGATTCTTCTGACATCACTCGAAGAAAAAATAAATTCAAACGCTGGAGCACAGACAAGGCTTAATAACGCAATATCTGATATTACGGATGAAATCGAATCGAATATTCATGATGCAGAAAACTCTGAGATAGAGGTTGCCCAGATCAGGAAGAACGTTAACGAGGAAGAGGAAAACCTTCAAACACTCTATAAAGACCACGAGACCATCGAATGTGAGCTTGCAAAAAAGAGAGAGCTGCACGGCGAAAAGGAAATGGTTCTGAAGGAAAAAGAGGCTGAAACCAGGGAGACAAAGGGAACCCTTGAAAATCTGACAAAGGATCTGAACAAACTGGAAATGGAAATCCAGGAGTTGACCCTGCATATCGATACCTTAAAAAAGGGTGCTTATGAAAAATTTCATGCTGATCTGGATATGTTACTGCCGAATTTCAATAAACTCGATGAAATTGCCGCAAAAGAGTTAAGAACGAAACTTGAGCAGGACAGAAAAAGAATAGACGACTTTGGTGAAGTAAATCTCCTCGCCCTTTCCGAATACGAGGAGCTGAAAGAAAGATACGATTTTTTAACAACCCAGATCGAGGATTTAAATGCTTCGCTGGATACATTACAAAAGACCATTACCAGGATGAACAGGGTTTCCAAAAAGAGGTTTTCGGAAACATTTATAGAGATAAACCGCTGTTTTGGGCGGGTTTTTCCAAGGCTGTTCCCCGGCGGCAAAGGAGAATTAAGGCTTACGGATGAATCGAATATGCTGGAAACGGGTGTCGACATTGATATCCAAATCCCGGGCAAGAAGCGCCAGAATATATCCCTCTTATCGGGCGGCGAAAAGGCCCTTTCTGCCGTGGCTCTGATCTTTTCTATCCTTATATATAAACCATCACCATTTCTTATCCTCGATGAGGTGGATGCGGCACTGGACGATTCAAACGTAGAGCTGTTTAAGAAACTGGTAAGAGAAATTTCAGAAAATTCCCAGATCATCTTTATAACCCACAATAAGAGATCCATGGAGGTTGCCGACAACCTCTACGGTATTACAATGGAAAAACACGGAATAACCTCCTCTATAGCTGTCAATCTGAATTAATGCGGCAAGGCCGCAAGAGCTGAGCAATGAGCAAGGCCCGGGGAGAATTATCCCCTTGATCCTTATGTCCTTGCACCTTGTACCTTTTCACTGCTGACAGTATTAATCCTGCCTTTACATCTCCCGGTAAAAAATGTAATAAGATTCAAAAAATAACTATGATGGCTTCGCAAAAAGTCAAAAACCTCCTTCTCCCTTGAGGGGTGAGGGTTGAGGTGAGGGTGAATACAATGCTATTCCATGCACTTATGTCCCCCTCCCCTTAATCCCCTTCCCTGGCGGGAGGGGAAATCCGACTTTTTACGAATGCATCAACTATGGAACGCTGAAAATGGAAAATAATAATAAAAATGGAGAAGGCTTCTTCAAAAAGCTTAAAGAAGGATTATCCAAGACAAGACAAGGGTTCGTCAAAAACGTCGATGAAATGATCTTCGGCGAGAAGATTGTCACGAGAGATCTCTTCGAAGACCTGGAAGAAATCCTTATCATGGCCGATCTGGGCCCGGCTTTCACCTATGATCTTATCGAGGAAATGAAAGACCGGGCAAAAAGAAAGGAACTCGAAAGCCCGGAGGCACTCAAGCAGATCTTGAAGGAAAACATGATCAACATCCTCAGAGAAAGTGAAATGCCTCTGCATATTCCCCACAATGGACTCTATACGATCATGGTATTAGGGGTCAACGGAACGGGAAAAACAACGACTATAGGGAAAATGGCTCACCATTTCAAAAAGGCCGGAAATTCCATTATGCTCGTCGCGGCAGATACCTTCAGGGCGGCTGCCATAGAGCAGCTTGAAATATGGAGCCAGAGAGCAGATGTTCCCCTGATAAAACAGAAGATGGGTGCGGATCCCTCCGCAGTCGTTTACGATGCCATACATGCAGCAAGGTCAAGAAAAGCAGACGCAATTATTATCGATACTGCGGGCAGGCTCCATACAAAAGTTAATCTCATGGAAGAGCTGAAAAAGACTAAACGTATTATGGGCAGAGAACTGGAGGGCGCCCCTCACGAGACACTGCTTGTCCTCGATGCTACTACCGGCCAGAATGCCATTTCACAGGCAAAGCTGTTCCATGAGGAAATCGGCATTACGGGAATAGTTCTTACCAAGCTGGACGGAACGGCAAAGGGAGGGATCGTCATCAGAATTGCAAAAGAGATGAATATCCCTATCAGATATATAGGTATCGGCGAGGGCGTGGATGACCTGCGGGTATTCAAAAGTGAAGAATTTGTAAACGCCCTGCTTGAATGACTACCGACAATAAAATACGAAGCACGTAAATCGGAAAGCGGATAACGAAAAACGAATTACGATTTAACAAAATGGGAAAGGTATTCGCCATAGGTGACATTCACGGATGTCTGGATAAACTTGATATGATGATGAAACGCATCAAGGTTGATGAAGAAGATACCCTGGTGTTTATCGGAGACTATATAGACAGAGGACCTGATCCCAAAGGGGTGGTCGATTTCATCCTCGATCTTAAAAATAAATATAAAAATGTTATCTGTCTCCTGGGGAATCACGAACAGATTTTTCTTAATTTTTATTTCTATCGTATGGATGGTGATCTTTTCTACTTTAATGGCGGCGAAACCACAGCCGCTTCCTACGGTCTTGTTGAAACGAAAGAAGGGAAAAAGATAAACGTTCCGGATGACCATTTAGAATTTTTCAAGTCTCTTTTACCGTATTACGAAACGGAAGATTATATTTTTGTTCACGCCGGTCTGAGACCTGGCATTCCACTGGAAAAACAAAATATTGATGACCTGACGTGGATCAGGTATGAATTTATGAGATCTTATCACGATTTTGGCAAAATTGTTGTTTTTGGACATACGCCACTCCCTGAACCGTTAATTCAACCCAACAAAATAGGAATCGATACGGGAGCTGTTTATGGCGGCTATCTTACATGTGTTGTACTTCCGGAAACAAGGATAATTCAGGTGTGAAAAAATGAAAATTCTTGAATGCGTTCCCAACTTCAGCGAAGGGAAGGATAAAGACACGATTAACAATATTGTAGAAGCGTTGCGTCGAGTAAGCGGTGTTAAAATTCTGGACTTCAGCATGGACAAGGATCACAACAGAAGCGTGATAACATTCATCGGTATGCCGGAAGATGTAGAAAGGGGAGCCTCGGCCGCCTGTGACAGGGCTTTAGAACTTATCGATATGAGAAAACATAAGGGTGTTCACCCTCGAAACGGGGCGGTGGATGTCGTACCCTTTGTCCCCATAAAGGGTATGGATATGAATGAGGCAATAGCAGTAGCACATCGATTCGGACGGGCTTTTGCGGAAAAAAATAACGTACCTGTATATTTTTACGGCGAGGCCGCTCTGAATCCATCCAGAAAAAGATTACCCTTTATCAGAAAAGGCGGATATGAGGCATTGAAAGACAGGATAAGCGATCCGTTGTGGCTCCCCGATGCAGGACCGGCCATCTTTGATCCTCGAAGCGGGGCAACGGCTGTCGGGGCGAGAAATCCTCTCATAGCCTTTAATATCAACCTTGATACAGACAACATAGATGTAGCCGGAAAAATCGCCAAATCGATACGACAATCGAGCGGCGGCCTCAAACATGTACAGGCCATGGGTGTTCTGTTGAAAAGCAGAAATATTGCCCAGGTTTCTATGAACCTTACCAATTATAAAGAAACTTCCATCCGAAAAGTCTTCGACACGGTAAAAGAAAAGGTCGCAGAATACGGAATTGATATTCTTGAGTCTGAATTGATCGGCCTTCTTCCCCGGGATGCCCTTAACGGTGTAACGGCCGATTACCTCCGATTATGCGATTTTTCTGAAGAAAGAATCATAGAGACCCACTGCTTACAATAACTAAACGGTGAGAGCAATTGATATTGACACCCATTTTAAATAATGTTAGAAATCTCCCCCTTAAACAAATATGTGCCCCCGTAGCTCAGTAGGATAGAGCACCGGATTCCTAATCCGGGCGTCGCGTGTTCGAATCACGCCGGGGGTACCAT
>CAZKGS010000034.1:0-13893 GCA_964552105.1 uncultured Syntrophaceae bacterium | reverse complement strand
AAGTATGAAAAAACGGTGTTGTGGAAAGTTTTGCTAAAGCAAATGAGGTGCCCTGCCGATCATAGACTTATCAATAGCACTGCTCCTGCAACGATTCTACCGGAGAAGGCATGACAAATGGAAAACGATGAGAAACAGATTGATGCAACGCACCCGGCGGAAGAAACTCTCCTGCAGGAAACAGAACCATCGTCTGAATCACTCTCCCTTTTATACGGAGCAAAAACCTATGAGAACAAAACAGGGTGGACGGCACAAATAATACGCCAATTCGAGGAAGTAAACAAAGAACTGCTGCTGATCTTATCCATGATTCTTATCGCAGGTATCATGAATTACCTGGTTACGTCACAGCAGATGTTGCTCGGATTATACACCTTACCCACCCTGTTTTCTGCATACCATTACGGACGACGACACGCCACTCTGACGGCATTTGCCAGCATCTTTCTCGTAGGTCTCATGGGCTATCTTAATCCAGGCCTGCTTGGCAAGACAGAACTATTCTATTTCGTGGAAGGCCGGTGGTATGAATTTACGGCATGGGGCGGGATTTTGGTGATTACAGCCTATGCGATGGGCACACTCTACGAACACAGTAAAGCCCGGACGCAGGAACTGGAAGAAACCTACCGGGGCCTCTTGATCATTTTGCGCCAGTTTATTTCCAAGGATCAGTACACCGAAAATCACTGTTACCGAGTTTCGATTTACTCGGTTAAGATTGCCCACTACCTTGGGTTAAGTCCAGAGAGGATTGAAGACGTCCGTTCAGCCGCCTTAATACATGATCTTGGAAAGCTCGATATCAGCCGGAAAATCCTTTATAAGGCGGGCCGACTGACCCAGGAAGAGTTTAAGGAGGTGAAGTGCCATGTAAATAAGGGGGCCGAACTGCTGCGTCCTGTGGGTGGTCCGCTGGGCCGGATTATTCCTATTATTTTGGCCCACCATGATAAGTTTGACGGTTCTGGTTACCGTTCCACACAAGGGGAAAGGATCCCTTTGGAGGCCCGGATTCTTGCGGTGGCGGATGTATACGATTCCCTTGTCAGCGATCGTCCCTACCGCAAGGCAATGTCTCCTTTCGATGCTAAAGATATTATTGTCAAAGGTTCAGGAACCGATTTTGACCCCGGAGTTGTTAATGCCTTCTTTAAGGCTTTTAACAAAGGAGAAATGGAAGTTCCCAATCTGATGATTTAGAAGTCCAGCCCTTCCCCTGATTTTATCTTTATTATCTTGCCAGGTAACCTCCATCGTTTACCAGAACATGGCCGGTCATATAGGCTGACGCGTCGGAGGCTAAAAAGACGGCTACCCCTTTCATATCATCAATATCTCCGACTCTTCTCATTGGAATTGTTTTCATCGTCTCATCATAGGCCTTTTTGAACGCAGGCTTTTCTATATAGGCCATCATGTCGGTACGGAAATAGCCTGGAGCAATAGCGTTAACCCTGATGTCATGGGGCGCAAGTTTCACGGCAAGATTCATTGTCAATGCATTAACTGCCGCCTTTGTTGAGTTATAGGGAACGGCTGGATGCATTATTTCATCTGAGCCCCTAAACCCCATGATAGATGAAATGTTGATGATATTTCCGCCACCCTGTTTCTTCATTATATTGGCAATCTTCTGGGTAAGTATCCAGACACCCCTCACATTGACATTAAAGAGATGATCCCATCTGTCCAGGGGAAATTCCAGTGTTGGTGCCCCCCAGGTTGCTCCCGCACTATTCACGAGAATGTCTATACTCTGGAATTTCGCTAGCACGACTTTCAACAAATTATCAATATCTTCCTCTCTGGAAACATCACAAGCGACAGGAAGAACTGTTACTCCAAACTCTTCTTCCAATTCCCGGGCCGCACTTTCGAGATTTTTTATTTTCCTGGAGGTAATAACGAGACTTGCCCCTGCCTCAGCAAAACCGGTGGCAATAAATTTTCCAATGCCCCTTCCCCCGCCGGTAATCAGTGCTACTTTACCGTCGAGCCTGAATAAACTATCCAATTTCACAGAAAACCTCCTATAAGAACCGTTATGTTGGGGTTAGTATACTCAACCTAACCTGGAATCTCCTCTCCTTTAATGAGAGAGGATTAAAGTTTTTATTCATAACAACTGCGATTTTTGCGCAGATGCTGGTTTTAAAATACGTGTTTTTCTGATAGAATATTTTTCAATTTTTGAATTCTTAATTATGAATTAAGGAGTTTTATTACTTTAGTAAAAATGAGTTTATCCTTAATTTAAAATTTTGCGGCTTTGCCGCATTAGAATGATGGGGTATTCTGGTATTATTTCATAAATCTTTATATCGAACGAGGCATTCCTTTGAATACCTGACCATCGGGCATGTACTCCACGATTTCGCCATTGGACTCGACCATTTCTGTAAGAATTCCATTAATTTCTTTTTCTTTAGTAGCTCGAAGGGCTTCATCAATTGTCTTATATTCAGAAAGTTCTTTCATGGTCATCAACGTAGGGAGAACCATATTGCACCTTTTCTTCTTGAAACGTTCAAGCGTGTCTTGTGGGGTAATCCATACGTGTTTTGTCAATTCAATTCCGTCATGAATGGCCTCTTGCGCTTCGGGAGCTTCAGCTAAAAAGAATCTCACATCATAGCGAAGGGGCAAAAACTCCGGAGTAATCCAGTGAGAAAAATAGTGAAGCCTATCAGTTGCAAGAGTCAGAGCTTCCTTTTGAAGGATGTCTTTCAGCTTCAGTCTGCCCTCAAAGAGCGAACGGCTATAAGAATGAAACCTTTTTACACAGTCCCCTGAGTCAAACCTTATGAGGGACCCGTCTCTTTGATATGCCAACAAAAGACCAACTTCTTCAAATGTCTCCCGTATCCCGGCAACCCAGGCACCCAACGCCTTTACCGGGGAAACAATATTATCAAGCACATCCAGGGCTCTTTGCTGATCCATACCGGTACAGAGATTTTCAATTTCCGGTGCATAGTCATCCTCATCCAGACACCCCCCTGGAAATACATAGGAATCGGGCACAAATTTACTGTCTGGATGCCTTAATGCCATCAGTACCTTGAAGCCTTCCTCACCAGTACCATGAGGTTTTTTCAGGAGGATGACGGTTGCCGCATTTTTTGGCTTTACTACCATTTCGAATCCCTTCACATGTTCCTCTTTTTAACCCAAATTACCGAGAAATGTAAAGTGATTTATGATTTTATAAACTGAGACCTTTGCAGAATGTTCAATTTTGTTCAAGTTCAAGGAAGGTAAAAATTTTAACCACAGGAATATATTGGATATTTCGAGGATTAAAATTTGAGACTGACGCAGAAATTGGTCAAAAGGGAACGTTATGCAAAGGTTTCAAACTGTTTGATCGCAAAACACGAGATAAAGAGGCAATGACCTCTATGTGTTTCGTCTGGGGAAACATATCTATGGGCTGGAGTTCTAAAAGAGAAAATCCCCGGTCATTCAAATATCTGATATCCCGGGCCTGAGTAGCCGGATTGCAGGAAACGTAGATTACCCTGTTTGGCTTCACTTCGATAATACGGTCAAGCACTTCTTTTGTGCAGCCTATCCTTGGTGGATCAAGGAGCACGACATCGACATTCTTTCCCCTAATATAATCTTTTTCCAATAGCTCTTCTACCCTTCCCCCAAACACTTCCGTATTTGACAAATGATAATTCTGAAAGTTAAACCTCGCACAATGGACCGCTTCGCCATCCATTTCTATGCCATAGACCTGACGAACGCGCGGGGACAGGAAAAGAGAAAAGAGGCCTGATCCACAATAGCAATCAACTACGACATCTGAAGATGTCAGGTCACTCATCTTTATGACCTGTTCAACCAGTGAATCCACCAGGGAAGTATTCGCCTGAAAAAATCCATCGGAAGGTACCCTGAGTTCCTTGCCTTTTACTGTTCTCATTATAGATTTGAATTCAATGGAATCACCTTCATTCTCATATCTTTTATTACCACCAGACTCCGACCAGAAGTTACACCTGTCACCCTGAAAAGCATTCTTTCCTGAAACAAGATCTTTCCGGAACTGGCGATAAGCCCGGTTGACGGATTCATCTACGATCTCACACCGTTCAATATCCACCAATGTGCCCCCTTCTATATCCATAAAACCTGTTCGGGGATGCTTCATGTCACTTAAATCGAGGTGATACTCGGCCTTCCCCCTGTAATTAAATATCCGGGGCGAAGGAATGATCTCTTTCAATGGAGGTGATGCAATTTTTCCTATTCTTTCAAAGGACTCTGCAATCTGCCTTTGTTTCATCTGGAGTTGATTTTCATATGATATATGCTGGTACTGACAACCCCCGCATTTGGAAAAATACGGACATTTCGGTTCAACCCTTTTGGACGACAAGGATGATATCGATTTAATTTTTCCCCGCAGATAGTTCTTTTTGACCTCTCTAATTTTCACATCCACAACATCCCCGTCTATCGTGAAGGGGACAAAAACAACCATATTGTCTATCCTGCCCACACCATCACCTCCGAAGGCAACGGTATGGATTGTTGTCTTAACAATGTCTCCGACTTTAATCTGAGCACTCATTGAAATCCCTTGATTCTTATAATTTGTTGACTCGCTTATAGCACTTTCTGATGCAGGGGTAAACCTGTACAAAAGGACCTTAAACACGGATTTGTATTTTACTTTACAACTCAGGCAAATACTGTTAATTTCCATCACTATTTTAACGCGAGATTTCATAATGAAAAGAAAAAACATTAATCATGTAAATATAAATGACAAAGAAATTATTCTCATCGGTACCGCGCACATCTCCAGGGAAAGTGTCGATCTTGTTGAACAGGTCATTGAAGAAGAAAAGCCGGACACGGTGTGTGTCGAGCTATGCAAATCCCGGTATGAAGCGATTATGCAAAAGGAAAACTGGGAAAAAACGGATATCTTTAAAATAATCAAGGAAAAACGTACTTCCCAGTTACTGGCACAGTTGCTCATGGCCTCATTTCAAAAAAGGCTCGCGGATAAATTCGGGATCAACCCCGGGGAAGAAATGTTGCGTGCCATAAATAAAGCAGAAGAAACAGGGGCTGAAGTTGTACTTGCCGACCGGGATATCCGCGTTACCATGTCCCGAACCTGGCGTTTGATGAGATTTTTCAGTAAAATCAAGATCCTTGGTGAGATTTTCCTTTCGATCTTCTACACAGACGAAATAACTGAAGAAGAAATAGAAAAACTCAAAGAGCAAGACGCCCTGGAGCTCGCCTTGCAGACCTTTGGAAAGAAGGTGCCTGAGGTTAAAACAACGTTGATTGACGAAAGGGACGAATACCTGGCTCATTCTATTACTCATGCTCCGGGCTCCAAAATCGTAGCCGTTGTCGGTGCCGGTCATGTTCCAGGAATCCTTAAACACCTTGGCAAGGAAATCGATCTTTCCGATACAAGTAAAATTCCCCCTAAAGGCATATTGGGCAGAGTGATAGCATGGGGAATTTCATTTGCTGTCATTGGTCTTATTATTACAGGTTTCTTTCACTCCGGTGCTGAGACCAGCCTCAATATGATTAAATGGTGGGTT
Organism: uncultured Syntrophaceae bacterium; assembly: GCA_964552105.1. Taxonomy (GTDB): domain Bacteria; phylum Desulfobacterota; class Syntrophia; order Syntrophales; family UBA6807; genus CAZGAK01. Next base: position 8,305 of record CAZKGS010000034.1, on the reverse strand, counting down.
ATGGTAAACGGTATACTTGCGGGTCTCGGAGCCCTTCTCGTTCTTGCCCATCCGATTACAATTGCTGCTTCGGTGGCAGCCGCGCCCCTTACATCCTTAAATCCCATGGTGGCAGCCGGCTGGGTTGCCGGTCTCGTAGAAGTAACTATCAGAAAACCAAAGGTGAAAGACTTTATTGATTTGAAGGGTGATATCTCTACGTTACGTGGCTTCTGGCATAATAAGATCACCCGTATTTTACTGCTTGTTGTTTTCGTAAACCTTGGCAGCGCAATAGGTACTTTTGTAGCTATTCCGATAATGATGAGGTTTCTTCAATCCTGATGCCACACTTGACACCTTCAAAATCCCCGTGATACGTGATTCACGAAGGTTTTATTATGACCCGCTTAGACAAAAAATCTATCCTCTGTCCCAATTGCAGAAAGCTCATCAGTTACGATGAGCCACGTTGCCCTTACTGTGGTCTTTCAAACCCTGGAGCCGGTTGGAAAAGAGGATTTTCCTTAAGTTTTATGCGCAACCCATATGATATTATCAAAATCATCATTTACACCAATGTTGCCCTCTACATCTTTTCTATTTTGTTGAATCCATCATCTCTCGGTTTATCTGCGAATCCTTTAACCTTTCTCTCTCCCTCCGGTAAGAGCCTTTTCCTTTTGGGCGCAACGGGAACTCTTCCCATAGACCAGCTTCACCGTTGGTGGACACTTGTATCGGCCTCATACCTACACGGCGGGTTGCTACACATCTTTTTCAACATGATAGCACTACGTCAGTTGGGCCCCTTTATATTGGCCGAATACGGGCTGAACCGTTTCTTTATCATATACACACTAACGGGCATCGTGGGATTTTTTATCTCCTATCTGGCCGGTATTCCCTTTACCATAGGGGCATCTGCCAGTATATGCGGGCTGATCGGAGCCACTCTCTATTACGGAAAGAGCAGGGGAGGTTTTTACGGAGAGGCAATCTTCAAACAGGTTATGGGGTGGGTAATCGGTATTGCCCTGTTCGGGTTTTTTGTTCCCGGAATCAATAATTGGGCCCACGGAGGGGGAATTGCCGGGGGAATTGCCCTGGGTTTCCTCCTTGGCTACCATGAAAAAAACAGGGAAAGCCTGCTTCATCGAATGCTCGCCGGCGGATGCATGTTGTTGACTGTTGCTGTGCTGGGATGGGCCATCATTCAGGCCTTTTACTTGCGCTTCGCCTATTAACCAGTGCCTCAACGAAAATCGCTAATTTCCAAACTTTAACTTGAAACTTTGAACTTGAAACTTTAAACTCAAAGATACAAAAATCGAAGGAGGATTCATATGCTAAAGAAAACTTATTGGGTTTTACTTATATCAATATGCATTATTCTTGTGTCTGGCTGCAATACAGCTGTAAAAATGGGAGATTCAGTCGTCGGCATCCAGTCAGGTAAGTTCTTCTATACTGACGGAATCTTACGAACAAATTATCACGCATCATACGAGAGGGTATGGGAAGCCTGCCAAAAGGCCATAAGGGATATGAAGGCTGTTGATATTGAAGAAAACAAAAAAATATCAGAGGCAACTATTGAAGCGAAGCTGTCTGATGAAGATGTTCGTATTTCCGTTGATTACAAGGAAAAGAACGTAACAATGGTGGGCGTTCGTGTAGGTGTTATGGGAAACAACTTCTCGTCCCAGCTTATCCATGATAAAATCAAACAAAATCTCCTCAAATAGCAGGATCACAATATGTTAAAATGAGGACCAATTATTGGCTGAAAGAGAAACAAAGAAAACGGTCAGAACGCTGGCATTTGCCTCATTCTTCAATGACTTGGGGTCAGACATGATTTATCCTGTCTGGCCTTTATTTTTAACAACTGTCTTAGGGGCAAACATGGCCGTTTTAGGTTTAATTGATGGGTTAGGTGATGCCCTTGTTTCCATATCACAGGCTCTATCCGGTTATATCTCTGATAGAATACGAAAGAGAAAGGTATTTGTCTGGCTCGGTTATATCTTTGCAGTGTTATCAAGAATTGGATACGCCCTGTCAACAACATGGCAACACATAATTCCCTTCAAAATACTGGACAGGGCGGGCAAAATCAGAAGTGCACCAAGGGATGCCATTATTGCCGATATCTCAACCAGGGAAAACAGGGGAACACACTTCGGTTATCGAAAAATGATGGATAATCTTGGCGCTGTTTGCGGTATTATTACTTGTATCATCTTATTCCGGCTTCTGGGTTATCGAAACCTTTTCCTGATCGCCGCCATACCATCAGTTATTTCAGCCTTTCTCATCTTCTTCTTTATAAAAGAAAAAAAGGGCAGTACGAAAGTATACGAAGGTTTTTCATTTAAAGACCTGGACAAGAATTTCAAATTATTACTTTTTGTGAGTGCTGTGTTCGCCCTGGGGTCTTTCAGCTATTCATTCCTGTTAATATATGCAAATAAATTTGGTTTTCAGATAACTTTCGTTCCTGTTCTTTACCTTGTATTCACAGCCATTGCATCTCTTAGTTCCCTGCCCTTCGGTAAGCTCTCAGATAAGATGGGGAGAAAACCTTTTTTGATGTTTTCTTTTCTGATGTGGGGACTGGTATGCCTCAGTATCATTTTCACACAAAGTCACCTGGCAATCCTGCTGGCATTTGCATTATACGGACTTCATAAAGGCGCCCTGGACACAGTCCAGAGAACTTATGTATCAGAACTCTGCCCCGTAGAATTCAGGGCAAGCAGCCTTGGTACTTTTCAGATGGTTATCGGCTTTTGTGCGCTTCCTGCTTCACTCATTGCAGGCGTTCTATGGGAAAGTGTTAATATTTTAGCACCTTTTTACTTTTCTTTCGCTTTGACAATTATCTCGATGATTTTATTAGTATTCGTAAAGGAACCATGCTTACATGATTTCTCATTCAGGCATTAAACTTTCCCTTTTTCCGAAACTAAAAACAGGCACTTTTATCAGGAGGCTCAACCGGTTTGCTATGGAATGTTCAATAGATGGTAAAGTAACGACAGCTCATCTTCCAAACCCGGGACGGCCCTGGGAACTTCTGTTTCCCAATGCAATAACCGCGCGGGGAAGGAAACATATTGCTGAACTTACCGAGTTGTTCCGCAAGGGAGTGCACTGCTGAAGTATCACAAAAATTCAGAAAGGGCGAAAAACATTATGTCGAACATCTCCGTCAGACGAAAACCTTTTATAATAGGAGTTATGGGAAGCCATAAGGACAGTTCTTCTGCCATTGATGACGCCTATGCCCTGGGAGAAGCAATAGCAAAAAGGGAATATGTTCTTCTCACGGGAGGGGGCGGAGGCGTGATGAAGGCAGCCTCTGAAGGTGCCCATCGCGGAGGCGGACTTGTGATTGCCATTCTTCCGAGTGACAAGAAGCGCCCCCTTAAGGGTTATCCCAACAAATTTGTTGATATTCCAATTTATACGGGGATGTACAATGCCAGAAACATCATTAACGCAAAGACTCCTCACATCCTTGTTGCATTGAGCGGAGGTGCCGGCACCCTCTCGGAAATGGCCGTCGCCATGAAAAGCGGAACACCCGTTATTGGCCTTAACTGTCCACATTTTGAACTCGCGGAAGAATATGAATTCGTAACTGTTAAAACAGTTGAAGAAGCCATCCAAAAAATAGACAAAATTGTTGCAAAATTAAATGATAAATATTAAACGAGAAAAATGTTAAGAGTAGACAGACCGAAGGAGTAACTATGAAACTGCATCACGTTGCTGTAGTCTGTAGTTCCCGGGAAAATGCAGATCGATTCTACGGTGGGATTTTAGGATTACAACAGACAAAGACTTCTGTACTTAATAAGGAGCTTGCAGAAAAGATATTTGACACCGACCTGGAATGTGAATTTATTCTCTATGGAAACGAAAATTTCACCGTTGAGGTTTTTGTAATTCTTGCAGCGCAACAGAAAATGACCCCTGTTGCACACCTTTGCCTGGAAGTGGACAATAAAGAAGAATTTGCAAGAAACTGTCATGTAAAGGGACTGGAAACAAAGATAATACCAAGGGGAGATGCACTGCTTGTTTTCGTAAAGGATTATGACGGTAATCTATTTGAGATAAAAGATTTACAAGGAGGTAAGTAAAATGCCACAAGGAGACGGAACAGGCCCAAAAGGTCAAGGCCCAAGAACAGGTAGAGGCATGAAAGGCAGGGGACAGGGAGGCCGTGGTCTCGGTGACGGTTTTGCGGCAGGCCCTGGTGGATATTGTCTCTGCCCAAACTGTGCAGAAAGAGTACCCCATCAATTAGGAACTCCCTGCTACGAGGCAAAATGCCCTAATTGCGGAACACTTATGATACGGGAGTAAGAGCAATTGCTGTTTGCGCGATCAACTAATTTTATTCATCCCATTTAAATCTCTCTTCGTTAAAAACTCTAACGCAGGCGTCAACAACCTCAGGGTCATAAAGGAGTCCCTTGAAACTTGTTATTTCCTTTAACGCCTTATCTATACCAAGAGCCTTCCGGTAAGATCTTTGAGATGCTATCGCCTCGACCACATCAGCTATTGCCATAATCCTTGCTTCCAAAATGATATCTTCACCTGAGAGACCTTGGGGATAACCGGAACCATTCATTCTTTCGTGATGCTGAAGTACGATTTGGGCAATGGAATGCGGGAAGTCTACCTTCTCCAATATCTCACATCCCGTCCGAGGATGGTTTTTGATTAAGAGATGCTCAGTTTCCGCTAAACGGTCAGGTTTCGTTAAAAGCTCAGCAGGCACAGATAACTTGCCAATATCATGGACAAGGGCAGCCAAATGGATTTCTTTGAGCTTTTCATCTGAAAGACCCATTTCTCTTGCTATGGCGCAGGCAAGTTTGGCTACACGTCTCTGGTGTCCGGCACTATGGGGGTCCCTCGTTTCAATTGTTGATGCCAGGGTGACAACCGTCTCAGTCAATACTCGTCCTAATTTTTCAATATCCTCTTTCAGGGCTTTCTCCGTGCGCTTATGCTCGGATTCCAATACTTCCAATTCAGCAATCCTTTCGCGCATTGTATCCAATTCATTGACGAGTTGTTCTTTCATTCTGTTTTTGTCTCCCATGAAGGAATAATCTTCAGTATCTCTTGTTAATAACGGCATAAGTCAGAAATAACTTAAATTATTCTGTAACAGGAAAAGCCGTTTGACCGGGAAATCAAATCCTGCTATATAAACCGCGTTTTGTTACCATTTCGATACAGATCCTGCTGTCCAGTATTTAACTAACTTGAATAACACAAAGTGGGAGATTATTTTCATTGGATATTATCCTTGCAGGTTTTAACCTGGATTATGAAACGATAAAAAAGATGAAAACCTCTTTATCGGAGGAGGTGGAAAATCTCACACCTGAAACCATTTCCGCTGCCTACGCACGCATCAGCAGGAACCCCCTGCCGGTAAATGAGTTAAGGGAAATATCCAGAAAGGAAGTCGAAAGTGCAAGAAAGTCCAACCGTAATATCGTCTTCGATATGGGGCACAGTTCCATAGCCGAACATGCCGTCTTTAATATTGACGTTCTCGGTGTATCCCGCCTGTTAGTTGAGGAGATAGAAAAGTTCCGTCTTTGTTCCTACACGGAAAAATCACAGAGATATATACGCCTGAAAGATGATTTCGTCATTCCTGAAGAGATCAAAGAATCCGGCGTTGAAAAATTGTTCATCGAAACTGTTGAAGAACAAAACAGATTTTACCAGGAATTATACTCCTGTTTGAGATCACACATTTTCAAAAAATTCGGGAATATGGCTTCAGATCCTGCTAACCACTCTACCCTGGAAGGATGGGCAAAAGAAGACGCAAGGTACACCATATCCATGGCAACAGAAACCCAGCTGGGGATGACACTGAATACGAGAAATCTCGAGTTGATGTTGAGACGCTGTGCTGCCCACCCCTTGAGAGAGGTAAGGGATTACGGTGAAAAACTTTACGAGACAACCAAAAACATTGCCCCATCGCTGGTTAGATATACGGAGGCAACCCGGTTCGACAGTTTGACAAGAAATGTCCTTGAGGAAAAATCAAGGTGTCTGATAGAAAAATTTGGGAAGAAAGAAAATCAAACAACAAAAGCCGGTGAAACTGATAATAATGTAACCCTCTTTTATGCCACGCCCGACGCTGATGATAAGATTGTAGCATCGTTAATCCACTCATCTTCCAATACTCCCATGGATCAATGTACTGTCATCGTATCTCAGATGAACATGCAAGAAAAGGAAGACATTATCAAAACCTCCTGCGAGCATATGAAATCGTATGATCCCCCCTTGAGAGAATTTGAAAATGCCGATCTGCACTTTGAGATTACAGTAAGTGCAAGTTGCTTTGCCCAGTTGAAAAGACACCGGATGGCCACAATAATCTGTCAGGAGTATAATCCGCTGCTCGGCATTACCATACCGCCGACAATACGTGAGATCGGCATGGATGACCTGTTCATGGAAATGATCACGAAAACAGAGGAAACCTACGATAGAATAAAAAATACATCTCCCCTGGCGGCGGGCTACATTCTGACCAACGCTCACAGAAAAAGGGTTTCCATGAAGGTTAACGCCAGGGAGCTTTACCATATTTCCCGTCTTCGCGAAGATATACATGCCCAGTGGGATATAAGAGAAACGGCAGAACGGATGGTAAGATTGGGGAAAAAAGTAATGCCGTTAGCACTTATGCTTGCCACCGGCAAAAACAGTTTCGATTCTCTTTATAACCAATGTTACTCGGAAGAAACTTAATGCGGCAAAGCCGCAAAGGCAAAAGGTCCAAGGCTAAGGGCTAAAGGTTAAGCGTTAAAACAATTTCGTAAAAAACCGGATTTAGCTTTGAGTAAGGTTTTTCCCATGGTTCAGTATAATATTCTGCTTGTATCTTTTCTTGTTTTTTTCCTCATCAGTTCTTTCTGTCGCTGGTACCTGACACGGATCAATGTAAACCATCTGCGCAAGTTTGGTCATACTGTCCCTGAAATCTTTGAGGGCGAAATTGATGGCGAAACCCTCTCCCGAATGACTGATTACACAGTGGATTCCTCCAGATTCGGATTCTTTGCAAGTTTTACCGATGACATTGTCTTGCTTCTTATCCTGTTGAGCGGGTTTCTTCCCTGGTGTGTCAATATAATACTCACTTTCAAACTGAATTTTATTTTATCGGGGCTTATCTTCTTTGCAATACCCGTTTTAATCGGATTTGTTATTGAGATACCTTTCAGTCTTTACGGCACTTTTATAATCGAAAGAAAATATGGATTCAGCACGATAAGTCTGAAACTTTGGGTCACCGATCTTTTTAAAAACCTGTTAATTTCAGCATTTCTGGGAGGCATTCTCCTCGGTTCCTTTCTCGCCCTTATTCACTATGCAAAAACAACATGGTGGCTGTGGGGGTGGATGTTATTTGCCTTCTTTCAATTACTCATCCTGTGGCTTTACCCGATTTTTATCGCTCCCCTCTTTAACAAATATGAACCGGTTCAGGATCAGGAACTGAAGGAAAGAATTATTTCCATAATGGAAAAAGTGGGATTGAAAATTAAAGGAGTTTATCAGATAGACGCTGGCAGGCGAAGTAAGCATACGAACGCCTATTTCACCGGCCTTGGGAAAACAAAGCGCATCGTCTTATACGACACCCTCCTTTCCTCTCATTCAGGTGACGAAATATTGTCCGTACTGGCTCACGAAATAGGCCACTGGAAGAAAAAGCATATTATGAAACAGCTTATATTGATAGAAACCCTTTCCTTCTTTATTTTCTTCCTTGCCTATAGTCTTATAGACTGGTCATTCATGTATCAGACTTTTGGACTTGATCAAAATATTCCGTATGTCGGCCTGTTTCTCTTGTCCGCCCTTTTCAAACCCATATCCTTTTTCTTTACACCGCTTATGGCCATAATTTCCCGAAAGTACGAAGAGGAAGCAGACAATTACTCGAATTGGCTTACAGGATCAACAAAATACCTCGGAAACGCACTTAAACGCCTTGCAAAAGATAATCTGGCAAACCTTCATCCTCATCCCCTGTTTGCCTGGTTTTATTACTCTCATCCACCCCTTGTCGATCGAATAGCATATCTCCAGCAAATAGACGATAAAGCGAAAAAAGCATATTGATTTTGTCTGTTAATTTATTATGATACTGTATTAAGGGAGTAACTACAGCCATGCCGATTTACGAATTTTATTGTAAGAAATGCAACACCATATACAGTTTTTTTTCAAAATCCGTCAATACGGATAAGAT
>CAZKGS010000033.1:5679-14073 GCA_964552105.1 uncultured Syntrophaceae bacterium | reverse complement strand
CGAAATGCATGATATTGATTATCATGATCAGTATTACTTTTGTTTTTGAAGCAAAGGGCCAGGAAACTCCCGAAGCGCAAAAGGCATGGACATTCAGTGTTTACTTTGAAAACGATCTCTTTACGCACACAGACAAACACTATACAAACGGTACAAAATTATCCTGGATTTCTCCCGATCTGACCAGCTATAAAGAAAGCAAGAAGTTGCCTGACTGGAGCCTGCCGCTGATTCGCAGTCTCCCATTTATCAACAACCCGGGCCTGCAGCGTAATATTGCTCTGTCTATCGGCCAGAACATGTATACTCCGAAGGACACTTCTCGTGAGGACCTGATTGAGGATGATCGTCCGTATGCGGGATGGACATATTTCGGCATTTCTTTCCACAGCAAGGACGACCGGCGACTGGATTCCATAGAATTCCAGATGGGTATCGTGGGACCTGAATCATATGCGGAACAGACACAGAAATTTGTCCACAGCACACGGGGGTTAGACGAACCGAAAGGCTGGGATAATCAGCTAAAGAACGAACCGGGCCTGAACATTATTTACGAGCGCAAATGGCGTCTTATAGAAGCCAGGCAGGGTCTTGGTTTTGATACCATTACACACATGGGCGGTTCAGTGGGTAATATATCTACCTATGCCAATACGGGAATCGAAGCCCGCTTCGGCTGGAATATTCCCCGGGACTTTGGCGTTTCATTAATCAGACCTGCCGGCGACACGAACGCCCCAGTAGATGAACAGGATCCCCGCTTCTTCGGGACTCGAGGCTTCAGCCTTCATTTGTTTGCTTCAGCAGACGGCCGAGCCGTTCTGAGAGATATCTTTCTGGACGGAAACACGTTCACCGACAGTCACAGTATCGACAAGAAACACTTTGTGGCAGATATTGCCGCAGGTGTCTGTCTTATTTACTACCGTTTCAAGCTATCCTACGCCCAGGTCTTCCGGACAAAGGAGTTTAGAGGCCAGGGAAACGAGCACACATTCGGTTCGATAAGCTTCTCATTTACCTTCTAACTGGCCACCCACTCTTTATCTTGATCCTCAATTTAAAATTAAACATTCAAAATTCAAAATTGGTTTTATCCTTGCTCCTTGTTCCTTGCTCCTTTTACCTTGATCCTTGTTCCTTGCTCCTTTCTTCAGGCGCACAGTTTGCCGGACAATCAAAATAGATGCACCTGCCGCATTCATACCTTCTTATTGTTAAACCCAAAACTGCCAGAGACAGAACGTAAATCACCAGCAGATCCATTTGTTGAATCAACCAGTAGAGAGGAAATAATACGAGAATAACAGATGCAATGAGAGATACGGCCTTTTCAAACAGATTCAATGGCCCGGGCCGTGATTCAAAGAATTTTGGCATACCCCAGAAAAACATGCACCTGGTAGTACCTACTCCCTGAATATAATGGGGACAATGAGTACAGTAAAATCTGTATACAATTAAAATAAGGGCAATGCATACAAGAATATAGATAACAAACCACACTATAGAGATTTTGAAAATGGATATACATGCCGTCACAACAGGTACTGCGGCCACTAAATTCCAATAAAGATAGTCAAAAAAGCTATGGTACATCTTCAATCGGGCTTCCGGTTCGTTCATAATCTACGCTCCTTTACTCGTTCTGCCCCGCCTTTTTAAGAGATTATTAAATTTTAGCACAAACAATTATTCAAAACCATTTTTTCTCACGGGAAAAGTTAAAATATGCGATATAATTAAAGATAATCTTGTTTTCGACGAAACTTAATGATATGTGACACAAAATCTTTTCATGAATATGGTGGAAGCTTGTGAGGAAGGACTTTTTCAGTTCGAATAAGCGCGGTTTTGTGAAAAAGCGTTTACTCTGGTTTACAACTGTTACTCTGATTCTGATTTTTTTTGCTTTTTCCTTCATGGGAATCGTTGCCCACAAAACGCTGTTACTTCTAACCGATCGAGCTGACACAAGCCAGATCGCTGAAGATACCTGTCAGACCCCGAAAATTACAGACACCGATCAAATCCCCGAATTTGCCACAGTGGAACACTCCCTTGCGGTAACAAGAGGAGACACATTATTGAATATACTCAAGCGGGAGGGAATAGATCGCTGTGAGGCTCACGCGGCAATTTCCGCCCTCCGTAAGGTTTACGACCCCCGTGACCTGAGACCAGGCCAGGAAGTTACAGTATTCTACAATCATCCTCCGGGAGATGAAGATATCTCTCTATTTCATGGTTTCAGTATAAGGGCAGATTCTGATCTTGACATCATGGCCAAACGCAATAACGATGGTGACTTTGTCGTTGATCAAGTAAAGATAGAACTTGAAACCAGACGATCTTGCTCATCCGGTGTTATCCGTTCCAGCCTTTATGAATCGGCTATCCAGGAGGGGCTGCCCATTTCTGTACTAATGGAATTCATTTACCACTTTTCTTTTGACGTGGATTTTCAGCGCGACATCCGACCTGGAAACAGCTTTGAGGTTTTATTCGAGCGTCACCTGAACAAAAACGGAAAGGTGGTTCGAGAGGGCCCGGTCCTTCATGCCGCCCTCACCCTGAGAAATACAACCTTGCGTATCTACCGACATACATCCATAGAAGGCAAGGCAGATTACTACAATGAAAAAGGTCAGACGGTACGAAAGACATTGATCAGGACACCCATCAACGGTGCGCGATTGTCTTCCGGTTACGGAATGCGCAAACATCCCATACTCGGTTTCAGCAGAATGCATCGCGGCCTGGATTTTGCCGCTCCTATCGGCACCCCCATTGTAGCATCGGGCAGCGGCGCGGTGGTCTGTGCCGGACGCAAAGGAGATTATGGCAAATACATCCGCATCCGTCATGCCAATCAATATGCCACAGCCTATGCTCACCTTAGCTCTTTTGCCAAGGGCATACGCACAGGCAAAAGGGTCAAGCAGGGTGAGGTCATCGGCTACGTAGGCAACACCGGTCTTTCAACAGGACCACACCTTCACTACGAAGTGCATCATCGAGGACGAAAGATAAACCCGGCCAGCGTGAAATGTCCACCCGGTCGAGTACTCGCGGGAGAGGAACTGCAGCGCTTTATGACCGCCAAAACAGATCTCGATCGCAGTTTCGCCAAACTTGAAGCGAAAAAGCTGATCGCCAGCAAGAATTAATCTTATAAACATATTTAGATGAAAAAGCAGTCTAACATCACCTGGCGAAAATGTTGTCCAGCCGTTCCAGATCGTTGATAACTCGCCAATTTCCATTGCCGATTTCAACTTTTTTCCGCCAGTCCTCCACGCGTTGCATGTATAGTTTCGGATCTCGAATATCCGCCCGAAGTTTGGTAACATTCAGGGCAATGACATTGAATCCGGCAAGCTGAAACGGAACATCTCTCACGTGACCCTTTGCGAGTTCTTCCTTGAGATCCGAGAAAATGAGGATATATTTTGTTCCTCTATCTGCTTCGTTCAGATACTCAATAGCTTGCAATATTCCGCCGGAGATATCTGTATATGGACTGCTTTTGACTTTGGAGACGAACTTGTCAACTGTCTGCTGAAACGCCCGTTTCTGGTTGTTAGAAATAGACGGCCTGGTATCGAACGTAACCTTTGCGATAATGTCCTTCTCACTGAAACTTCCCGTATCAATACATGCTACTGCCATTGTATCCCCTGGCTGGAGTACGCCCAGGAGATAATTTATAATGGATTGCGCTTTTTCCAGTTCCATAGCGTACGTGCCGGATGTATCGAGGAGCATGTAAACACCCTTTGTGTGCTTTTTAGTGTCTGTGCAACCAGCAATTAAGATACCCATGATTATAATAAAAGCGATTAACTTTTTCATTTCCCATGCTCCTTCTATTTAAGTGCCTGGTCTAAGTTTTCGACCATTTCGGGTTCCTCTTCCGGGTTTTCTTCTTCGAGTTCATGTTTGGGGGATGCCTTTACACTGCCGCCGATACCGATGATAACTCCTTCCAGCCAGATAGTCGGAAAGATTACAAGATCATACACACTCAGTATTAACCGGCCAAAATAGTAACTTGCACTGCCCAACAGCCGGAGGATAAACGCAATTATTCTGAGCAATCCCGCCCCAACGATTCCGAGCACTGTCCTTGACGAGGCGATAAATGATTCAAGGGGTATGGCCACAAAGGCAAGGGCAAAGGGCAAAATAAAACCCATAACCATTTGTCCCACAGTTGGGATCATGCTGGCTGTCAGGGTTGTCTGCTCCACACCCGCCAGGGTTTGTCTGAGGACTTCTATATCAAGGGCTATACGGTCACGCATGAAGGCAAGCGCCGATTCCACACCCGCAAGTATAGTCAGCATGGTAAAGGTAATCCAGATCATCCTGTGGCGCATCTTGTCATCCATACTGCCTATTATCGGGAAGAGCCGCGTAATACGAAGCGATTCCATCAGAAAAAGGCCCATAGTCAATTCTACAAGTATTATAACCAGTCCTGCAACATCCGATGTTTTATATGGACCTATGTAACTTGCTCCACCGACCATTTCTGACATGGGCAGCGCTATAAGGTTGAAGTTGATCAGGGCACCGCCAAAGGCGATAAGCAGTACGATACCGGCAATAAAGAATTGTGTTAGAGAAGATGATGACAGCTTTCTAACGGCATTGTCCGTTTGTGCGCGAATCTGTTCGTAATCATTCATGTATCTGTCGATGGTTTTGGCACGGTCATTCAAAATCGACAAGGATTTACCGATATCACCTGTGATTTTTTGTATTTTGCGCCAGTGCGGAAGCATCTTGCTCAGGATACTGTGGCGCGAGGCGATGGAGTTGCGGTATATCTCAACGGCTGAATTGTGCTGCTCCGTGAGCGTTCTGTTGATCTCTGCCAGCATATTGGAAACCATTGAATCACCGGAGTGTTTGATCTTGGCAATAGATTCAATCATGGGAATCCAGTTCGGCAGAGACGGCGGCACATCTGTGCTTTTGCTGTAATCCTCATCCAGGCGGGTAATGAGTTCCGACAGTTGCCTGTGAAGGTTGGGATATAATTCCAGATCCCTCTCAACAGCCGTGTTAATACGATCGAACTCCCTTTCGACCATGCGTTCTGCATTTTCTATCCCGGCTGCTATAAGTACCTCCCGGTTTCGCCGGACCAGATTATTTTCCGCGGCAAGCACCGCCGCAGATGAAAGACGCATTGCGTTTTTAATCACTCTGCTGAGTGACATAACCGCACGTTGAAAGGGCTTTCTCGCGAAATACAGGGTGGCCAGCAGCAGAAGTATCCAAATCAGGGTTGAAAGTAAAGGACTGTCTGTTATCTTCAATAAGTTGGCGAATCTCATAGACACCTCTTCCTGGTTGTAAATAATAACGGTTAATTGTGAGGCAAAGAGCCTACAGGCTTTGATCGGCCATTTTGAATTATATGAGGGTCATTATCACTTAAATAAATTACCGGCAACATTGCCGGATTCCAGCAATAAATTTTCTCCCTTTAAGATGGATTTCTTTAGAATAATATTTCATATCTTCTTGGACACTTAGCACCAAACTTGTTATTATGAATTCAGAGAAAAAAATAAATGAGGCGTTTCATACATACGCTGTGAAAAATTTCACACTGGTAAAAGGTTAAAGGGGCCTCGCCCTCCCCTTGTTGCATCTTTAGTCATTGACCCTGGATTATTTTCCTTGATGTTGGACATATAATGATTATATTAGTCCCGTATTAAAAAAGGAAGACAAGCCGGAGTGGAACAACAAGATTACTACCAGATTTTAGGCGTAGAACAAGACGCGACCTCGAAACAAATCAAGGATGTGTATCGGAAACTGGCCTTACAGTACCATCCTGATCGAAATCAGGGAAATCCGGAATCCGGCGAAAAAATGAAGGCCGTTAATGAAGCATATGCCGTCCTTTCAGACCCCCAGAAAAGACAGGAATATGATTTGATGAGGCAGCAATTCGGATCATCTGCCTACAGTCAGTTCAGGCAAACATATTCTGAACAGGATATTTTCAGTGGTTCAGATATCAATCGTATTTTCGAAGAAATGGCCAGGTCATTCGGATTACGGGGTTTTGACGAAATATTTAAAGAATTTTATGGCCAGGGACACCAGACTTTTGAATTTAACAAAGATGGCTTTACAGGCAGAGGGTTCGTTTTTACCTTTCCTTCAGGACGCAGCAGTCACGACATAACACAACTTCCCGGTTTGGAAAAAATGGGCAAATTGCCCCGATATATTCTTAAAAAGATTAGTGGCATTGAATTACCTGAAGACGGAAGAAGCATCAACGGCGTTATTCGCCTGAGCCCAGAGCAGGCCAAACAGGGAGGGTCATATCCATACTATTTGAGGGAAAAGTCAAAGAAACTGGCCGTCAAAATCCCCCCGGGAGTGAGAGACGGGCAGAAAATCAGGCTCTCGGAAATGGGTGAAGACGGAAAAGGCGGGGGAAAGCCGGGCGACCTTTACCTGAAAGTTCGCTTCAAAAAACCATTGCTCCAGAAAATGAAAGATTTTATCTCTGATTTCCGCACATAAGTAGTGGGTTTGAACCGTCCCTGAACAGTTTGTCCTCATTTTAAAGGAGGAATCAGATGAAAATTATTGATTTGCGCAGTGACACCGTAACGCTGCCATCACCAGCGATGCGAGAAGCCATATATAACGCCGATCTGGGTGATGACGTATATGGCGAGGACCCGACGACAAACCACCTTGAGCAAATGGCCGCCGATCACATGGGAAAAGAAGCGGCCCTCCTGGTTCCCAGCGGCACGATGGGTAACCTGGTGTGTCTGCTCACTCACTGTACTCGAGGTGATGAAGTAATCCTGGGCAATCTTTCACATACCTTTGTTTATGAAGCAGGTGGTATGTCAGCCCTGGGCGGAATACATCCGCACACCGTTCCAAACCAGCCTGACGGCACAATACCTGTGGAGGATATAGAAGCAGCCATCCGTGCTGACAATATTCATTTTCCACGTACCCGTTTGATCTGCCTTGAAAACACCCATAACATCTGCAACGGATCCCCCCTCACACCGGAGTACACCGACTCAGTGTCAAGACTGGCCAAAAATTACGGCCTCATGGTCCACATGGACGGCGCCAGGATATTCAATGCAGCTGTTGCCCTCGGGGTCGATGTAAAGGAACTGACCCGCAGTGTTGATTCAATGATTTTTTGCCTGTCTAAGGGACTTTCAACACCGGTGGGTTCGATAATCTGTGGCTCCGGCGAGTTTATCTCGGAAACACGACGAATACGCAAGATATTAGGAGGTGGTATGCGCCAGTGCGGGATCATCTCTGCAGCGGGCATTGTAGCTCTTGAAGAGATGGTTGATCGCATTGAAGAAGATCACAGAAATGCATATCGACTGGCCAGCGGCATTGCCCGGATTAACGGATTATCCATTGATATGGATCGAGTAAAAACAAATATCATTTATTTCAATCTCGAAAGCAGCCGACTGACCGTGGACGAGTTCTTGCTCCGGCTCGAACAAAAAGGAATCAAAGTCATGCACAGAGCGCAAACCTGTTTTCGTGTGGTTACTCACTACGGTATTACTTCTGAGGATATCG
This sequence comes from uncultured Syntrophaceae bacterium, assembly GCA_964552105.1. GTDB lineage: Bacteria > Desulfobacterota > Syntrophia > Syntrophales > UBA6807 > CAZGAK01. The sequence continues at coordinate 6,456 of CAZKGS010000033.1, read as the reverse complement.
ATACAACGCTGGCAGCCCTGGCCGAGGTCTTATAGGCTGCACCTTATTTTACCAGTTTTTGACGAATCTTCTCGATTAATTCGCGTATGTACACCATGGAAACTTCGTCTATATCTCCATCAAAACGCCACCAACGGCGCTGTTCGAAATCAAGACATGTCCTTAACTCAGCAAGGGTATCATGTCGACGATTATTGGCGATATCCGCATGTTTCTCTTTTGAACCCCAGTACTTATATGCATCGAATGTGAGAGCGAATTGCTGAATATCCTCCCATTCCGCATCCGGTAGAGGAACATTCTCAAGCTTCAAATCTTCATTACTAATTGCATCAGTAGCAGTAAACATTTAAACACACACCTCCTTGTAAATATTTTCCAACGTCTCGTAACTATTTATTAAAAAATGTCAACCCGTCCTCAATTGTCCCTTACAAATTCAATTTGTTTAAAGCGTCAATGAATGCAATTTTAACTGAATCATGGAGCATTTTTTCAATTGTAGCAGTTTTCGCACACGTGGATTTCCTGCTCCCCCAGCCCTCTCCATCGGCGGCAGTAATTGTTTCTCCTGTTAATTTATTCTTTACGGTTATCTTTAACTTCGTGGAAACATATTCCGTTTCAGAATACCTGTCGGCTGAAAACTCTTTAACGATGTCCAGAATTTCAACATTGAACATCAAGCTTTTGTCGCCCTGAATTCTGAACTGCTCCAGGATACTCCTGAAAAGATTCTCCAGATCAATATCTATTTTGGGACTTATGCGATCCATC
>CAZKGS010000033.1:4041-5579 GCA_964552105.1 uncultured Syntrophaceae bacterium | reverse complement strand
CTCATAGATATTTTTCAAAATTTATCATTTGGGAGACAGGCTGGTCAAGATAATAAATGCCGGTACAAAAGTGAGAACAACCGGTGATTTTCTGAAGGACTTAAGCTTGACATAAAAAATAATTTTCTATAATCTTACATTAAAAAGAATTCAGGTCCCATTCTCTTACCTTGTTTCCATAACAAGTACCAAAATAGAGGTCCTTTGACTTTATGAATGCTGACTCTTTTAAGAATTCCCTGCCGGTAAAATTTTGTGTGATCTTTGTCTTTTTATTTATATCCGGCTGTACCGCTTCTTTGCCTAAGCCTGATGAAATAATTGCTCCCACACCTAAGCTGGATAATACAGGACTCTATATGTGCCCCTATACCCAGGATGGTGTTCTGGCGGAATGGGTAGATATGGCCATAAATGCAAAAATGGGGGCAGCGAGTGGCAAACTCGTCGGCACCTATGCGGGAGCAAAGGCAACGGGGACCATTGCCGGTGGAGATTTGGGTAGATTGGTCGGTGATACTATCGGGCGTTCAATGGCCCTTAAGACCTGCGGCGGCCTGGATTTCATAAAAAGTACCAGCGACATCTCTTTTAATAACCTGAACGACCTGGCAATTTATATGTACGCAAAATTCTCAAGCCACGAGCATTACAAGGGTGCCCTCGACGCGACCATGGCTATATACCCGCAACTTGAAAAACGCTACTTCAATGCCATTAAAATGGCTCGAAAGAAGTAATTTAACACACAATATCTCATTTTTCCAAAAAGATAGGAACTCACATGCCTCAGGTAATCAAGGATTTAAGTCAATTTGGATGTCTGCTTTTCATTTTGTTTCTGTCTTTAGTGAGCTGTGCAACACAGGCAGACAGGAATAGCGGTAAAGCAACCCGGTACGTAGATCCAGGCAAACAAAGCGATCTTTCCGGCATCGGAATTGAATCACAGGATATCATCCGTGTGACCGATAAAATGATTCATGATATCCTTGCTAATCCCAAGTTTTCTCAACCTGCTGAACCTCCCAAGGTCGTCATTGACGCAAAATACTTCAAGAATGAAGGAGCCTCACGGATTAATAAAAATCTGATCACCGATCGCCTGAGGACTGAACTGAACCGGGCCGCACATGGAAAAATGCAATTCATAAGCCGAGAGCACCTCAAGATGTTGATTAATGAGCTGGAATTGAAACAATCGGGCATCATCGATGAAGGGAAATCAGATTCTAGATCGAAAATTTCCCCGGCGGATTACCGGTTAGGAGGAAGAATTGCTACTTTAGATTCCATCAATCCCCAAAACGGCAGTTTCTCACGATACCATCAGATTTTATTTGAAATGATAGATTTAGACACCGGCCGGATTTCATGGAGCGGTTTATACAATTTCAAGAAAACAGCTCAGGAAGATATCATTTACCGATAATTATCATTCATCATAATATTTGAACAAACATGCCTGGTTTCAACTCCATCAAAATCATTGTTATTATCGCCCTGATAACCATCTTCGGTTGCGCAGTCAGGCAGGA
>CAZKGS010000033.1:0-3941 GCA_964552105.1 uncultured Syntrophaceae bacterium | reverse complement strand
CAGGATGCATTTGCCGAAGAGAAGCAAAACCGGTGCGATTTTGCCCTCCTGCTGTTTCTGGAGGGGTATTGCTCCCTTAAAACGGGTGATTATCAAATGGCAACTGCCGCCTTTACCGAAGTTAAAAGGCTGAGGCCGGATTTCATTGAACCCACCGCAGATTCAAATCTCTTAATAATTGTCGAAACAGGCGCCTCGCCACGTAAGCTCGCCAACGGTATCGGCCACGGTGAGCTGAAGTTCTTCAGAGGCCGTAATATTCTGGAGAAACACGTCACGCTTCATATCGACAACAAAAAGATCGGGGCTTACCCCATAGAGGATATCGCCTGGCAGGCCATGACACGCGGCGGTCGACCGGTTGACAAAATTATCAAAGGACAGGTTCAATTCCGCAAGACCCATGAAAGGATGGGCACAACACTTACCGATGTCTCATCGGACATGCTTTTGTTAAGCCCTTTGAGTTCCGCCTCTGATACGCTAAGCGGGATAAGTGCGGCCCTGGGTATTTTCGGGGTTGTTGAGATGGCCATCGCGGCGCGGACTCGCACCCATGCAGATACACGCTATTGGGATAATCTGCCCGATACGGTTCATATTGCCTGTTTCAAGCTTGAACCGGGTTCTTACCAGCTGAAAACAGAATATCTGAATGACGCATACGATAAAGTTTCAGAAGACCATGACGAGATAAAAACCTCCAACCAGAATATGCCCTCCGATATCCTTTTGTGGAAACGTGCTGGCAAAAAATGTATTGGAAATCGCTGAATTCTGTTCCTACATTGATGACCTTATGTATCGCCTTATTCTGGAGAGCCCTGATTGCGTTTGATCAATATCAGGAAAATACCACGCTTGCCATCATTAAAACGAGGCACACCGATTATTTTTTCGATCTCCCAATCTTCGTGAACCAGATTGGTTTTAAGTTCACTCAAATCTTTGAAGAAATGCAGATTCAGACGGTTCTCCGTGTCAAAAGTCTTTTCGAATTCAGGATCTATTCGAACACTGCAGACAAGGGAATCACAGTGCTTCAGCATTCTTGTGATGAACTTAACCGCGCGCTTTGGAGAATAATACTCCAGAAAGGAAATGGCCAGGCCACCTTGCGGTTCTGCTCCGTTCAGTGCTTTTCTGATCGCCTGAGCCTTAACTCGTTCGATATCCACGTTCAAATAGATATCACTTAAAAACTGATTCTTGTGTTTTTCGACCATTTCATCCATGGCCTTCTTGTGACGGGTACAAGCTTTCCTGGAAATATCAATGTTCAAAAACCTCGTTGAAAATCCTTCATTTAAATGAATTAGACGGGCATTCAACTCGACGGGAAACGGTCCACAACCGAAATTAATTATCAACCCTTCTCCAGTTGTATTGCTCTGGATTAAAATAATGGCGAAGTCATACAGGCGGGGCACCAAATCGTGGGTGGATTCGAAAACGCTTTCTTTGAGGTAATGCTTCAAACGTCTGTTAGCCCTCGGGGATTTCATGAAAGCTTTCCTCCTTGATCAGGAAACTGGAAGACCGACCTTAACCGCCATTCAAATGTATCTTTCAGATCTTCAATTCAAGATAGACGGTTTCGTAAAAACTCAAAAAATCCCCTCTCCCTTGATGGAAGAGGGTTGGGGCGCATGTCTATTCCTGAAATTCAATGATTCCATTATCAAGCACTGTTTCTCCGCTCTCGGCGTTCACCACCTTCCAGAGGGCCTTTTCCGTTTCTGTCTTCCAGATCAGCGTCTTTATCGGAACGCCGGGATACAGGGGGCGAGAAAAGCGGCAGGCAAGTCGCCGTACATGCTCCGGTTTTCCCGGTACAAGTTTATGAATCAGGGCACGGCAGCCATATCCCATGACACAGGCCCCATGCATGATGGGCTTTTTAAAACCGGAATTTCCGGCAAATTCTGGATCTACGTGCAGTTTGAAAAAGTCACCGGTAAGCCTATACAAAAGGTTCTGGTCAGAGGAAGGTTGTGCATCCACGACAAAATCGGGTTCACTCTCCGGAAAAGTGACAACATTTTTAGGTGCCTTCCCGCTTCCGAATCCGCCGTCAAAACGAGCGAAAATATTACAGATGCTGGTGAACAGTCTTGTCCCATTTGAATGGAAGGTATCACATTCTGCAATTACAAGGGCCCCCCTGTCCCTGCCCTTATCATAGTAATGGGTTATTGCCCCTTCGGTAATCAGTGCCCCTTCAGGGGGAATAACAGCATGAAAGATCAATTCCTGCTCCCCATGAAGAATGCCGGCCACGTTTATGTTTGACTCTTTTGCAATGTGCCAGAAAAAATCGAAGGTTGTTGCCAGTGAAAAAGTTGGTATAACCTTCAGGTTTTTTTCATAACAGTATTCAAGCTCGGAAGAACCGGAACCAACAGCAAGGGCATAGAGAATAACATCTCTCCATGTGTACTCCCTGGTAATTGGGCCAATCTTCTTTCCAATCGCATCCATATTCAGCGTCATGGGTTTTCCTCCTTTTTTTACTCCGTTACCTTCTCTGTTACGTTGCCGGTAAAGGCCATTGATATCTTCAACCCGGATTTTTGATATGTTGTCTGAATTGACATATATCTTCCACTAAATTTCAGGTACAGGCATACGGTACAGATATTGATTTGATCAGTCAACATTTTTCCAAACCACCTAACGGTCTGAGGCAAATTCGCACCCCAATCACCTCACCTTGCAATACTCTAACTTGTGAAGTCAGGTGTTGACAAATGTTGAGCATGATGTAATAGTCCCGGAAAATTAAAAGGGCTCCATTTAACAGACAAAAGAGAGGGGTAAAGAATGGATTATCAAAAATGCTATGACACGATCTTAAAGACAATAATGCCTCAATCGTTTCCGATAGGTGTTAAAATTATCAAAAAAGACGAACCATTTCCCGAAAAAGCTATGAGGCCCGCAAAGTTCAAGATTAAGGTATCGTTATGCCAGTGGACCACGATTGCAAGGAAATGGGGATGGGTCGTGGGCGCAATGGGAGAAGACATTAACTGCACACCATGCCTGGCCGCATTTGGTTTCAAAAGAATCCCGGACATAAAAGATATGGCTCAATTCTTCATGAGTATGGGGTATACAAAAACAGAGAATCAAGCTTTATCAATGGCCGAAGACGTAGAATACCGGACTCCCGGAGAAGTAAAGGGTATTGTGATGTTCCCGCTTAACAAAGCTCCCATGCCCCCGGATCTCGTTATGATCTATGGTATGCCCGCACAAATGTTCCGTTTAGCGGCTGGTCTGTTTTACAACCACGGGAAACCGGTCACATCGCAATCTCATATTGGGCTTTCCTGTCTCCACGCCGCCATGCCATACTGGAATCAGGAACCGGTTTTTACCAATCCCGGCCGGGGGGAACGTATGCTGGCTGCGACGGGGGACACTGAAATGTGCCTTTCCCTTCCGGCAAAGTATGTAAATGATCTTACAGAAGGACTTGAAGTTACACATAAAAAGGGAATGCGCTATCCCGTTCAGAATTATCTTCTGTATAATCCACCGCATATACCGCCAATGAGAGAACTGGAAGCAAAATTATTAGATATAGAATAAAACAAACTGTGGGGGTCATAATCTTTACTTTTGACAGATTACTGATTCGATCTTTGCTCTCTTCTTTGTCAAGGATAAAGATTTCACCCCCTTTTTTAACTCTTTTTTATTCCCCCTGACAAGAATGAGCTTGACAGTCCAACCTTGAAACGTTATGGTGCGTCTCATTTTTCCCCTTGAAACTACTTAAAAAAGAATTTCATATTCGATTGAATATGCGAAAGGAAAATCAATCGTGGGTATATTGCAAAAGCTCTTCTCGTCACAAAAACCGTCCGAAGATTTCAAATTCGGCAGAAATGATTTCTGCTGGTGTGGCAGCGGCAAGAAATATAAAAAATGTC
>CAZKGS010000032.1:0-14084 GCA_964552105.1 uncultured Syntrophaceae bacterium | reverse complement strand
CCGTAACATCTTGATTCTCATTTCGGGTATCTTCTTTGCCGCTTTTTTAGAATCGGGATTAAGCTGGTATGCATTTGTATATTCCCTGAGAGCATCTTTATACTTCTTCTTTTTTTCATAAGCCTTTGCGAGATTAAGGTAAACCATATCGTCTTCGCTGTCGTATCGAAGTGAAGTCTTGTAGTTCTTAATCTCCTTATTTATATCCCCCTTACGACCATAGGCATAAGCCAAACTTGAATAAAGTTCCGCCTTCCCGGGATGAAGCTTTATCATTTTCTTATAAGCATCTATAGATTTGTTATAATTTTTCTTTTTTAGATAATACTCTGCCAGGATTGTCAGAACCTCAACTGTTGGATTGGATGAGGCATATTTCTCATACTCGGAAATTGATTTTTTACGCTTCCCTATCTTACCATAGGCAAAAGCAAGGTCATAGTGTATTTCCTTACTTTTCAGGCCATATTTTATTGCTTTTTCATAGTTCTCGGTCGCCCTCTTATAATTCTTCAACTTCCCGTATGCAAAACCGAGATGTGCATACGCAGGCGCATATTTGGGAGAACTCTTCACAACTTTCCTGTACAAACTGATGGCCTTTTTATAGTTTCTCTTTCTCACATAATAATCGGCCAATCGAGATATGGCTTCTGTATCATCGGGTTGGATTGATATTACCTTTTCGTATTCTTTCGCTGCTTTTTTATAAAGTTTTCTTTTCTCATAAGCCACAGCCAGGTTAAAATGGATTACCGGATCTTTTGGATTAAGGGAGATAGCCTTCTCATAGTTAGCAATTTCTCTTTCCCACTCTCCCTTGCCTCCGCTGGCAAGACCGATATTCGCATAGGCCGTTGCGTTTTTCGGTTGTCTCTTTATGATCTCTATGTACAGCTTTATGGACTCATCATATTTACCCGCTTTGAGAAAGGCATCAGCAAGCGCGCTCATCACATTGACATCGCCAGGCATCTTTTTGAAAACGTACTGGTACTCTTCAATAGCATTTGAGGTCATGCCTGTTTTTTCGTATGCCTCCGCAAGACGATAGCGAGCTTTAATACTGTCAGGACTTAACTTAAGAGAAGCCTTATAATTTGCCACTGCCCTGTCCCACTTTCCAAGTCTGGAATAGGCAAAAGCAATATTCATATAGGGAGCATGATCTTTAGGGGTAATCCTTATTATTCTCCTGTAAATCGGGATGGCTTTATCGTAATTCCTCAAGTTCATATATATTTTTGATAATTCGGCAAGGGCGGTCAGGTCTTTCGGTTCCTGTTTAAGCACCTTTTGATATTGCAGGGTACCCTTGTTAATCTTGCCTGTGTCAACGTACAGCTTTGCAAGTATCTTTCGGGTATTAACATCATTCTTCTTCATGCTCAGGGCACGCTTGAGATAATCTATCTGCGATTTCTTGCTCTTCGTATTTCTCGCCAACCTGAACCAGTCCTGAGGGGCAATTTGTGCCTTTAACGGAATGGATGCAATAATCTTATCATGATATTTTACATGTACGCTGTAATCCTTTTTTTTGTGACTTTGTTCCTCCAGTATGATTTTATCAACCAGCTCCCTGCCCTTAAGCAATATTCTCAGATCATTTTCATTTCCCATACCCTCGATATCAACCGTAATCCCCCTCTCAAAAAGTGAGTCGGAAGACACCTTCTTGATAACAAACTCATCACGGTACGAAATCTCAAAAACATCTTTCTTTGCTAATCGATAATCCTCCCCATTTTTTTCAACATCAAGGTAATAAAAATGCGGCGTATGACCCAGCACGGTGGAAAGAAAGATGCTTTTTGTCCTTGATAGTGCAGAAAACCAGTCATGATATTTTGCCCTAAAATAATGATCAAACACTATACCGCCGGAAAAAGACAAAACAAGAACAATAATGATCACCCAGATGGGCACTTTATTGCTGTCTTGTTTTTCTTCTTTTTTGATTCTGTAACGGTCCGCCATATTAGATTCTTTAACCTTTATCCTTGTTCCTTGATCCTCTAACCTTTGTGGCTCAGCCCTTATCCCCGGGGATGGTATTTTTTATGGATCTCCTTCAGTCTTTCCCGGGTAACATGTGTATAAATCTGAGTCGTTGATATATCAGAATGACCCAGCATAACCTGCACAGAACGAAGGTCCGCCCCCCCTTCCAAAAGGTGCGTGGCAAATGAATGCCTGAACGTGTGGGGATGAACTTTCTTGTGTAATCCGGATTTAGTAGCATATTTTTTTATAATCTTCCAGAATCCCTGACGTGTAAGACCATTTCCGGATCTATTCACGAAAAAAAAGTTGGTTCTTTTGCCTTTTAAAAGTTTCACCCTTCCCTCGTTAACATACTGAGTCATATAGTCGATAGCAGATTTGCCTACAGGTACAATCCTTTCCTTGCTTCCCTTTCCTACAACAACAAGATAGCCAACCTGCCAGTTGATACTATTGACAGTCAATGAAATCAACTCAGACACTCGAATTCCCGTTGCATACATAAGCTCCAGCATTGCCCTGTCCCTTATGCCGAGCAGCGTTTTCGCCTCAGGTTGTTCCAGAAGGAGATTCATTTCATCCTTACTCAACGTATCGGGAAGACGCATCCATATCTTTGCGAGTTCAATGTTCGCCACAGGGTTTTCATCCATGACATTTTCGCGAAGCAGATACTTGTAAAAACCCCTGACCGCCGCAAGTGTCCTGTTAACGGAATTAGCAGTTAATCCATTTTTTCTCAAACTTCCCAGATAGGATATAACATCATCCGAAGTAATTTCTCTTATATTCGTTATACCCCGGTTCTCCATAAATTCCGAATACCGGTTCAAATCCCGGCTGTAAGCCTCCAGCGTGTTGAGGGAAAGTCCTTTTTCAATGGCGAGGAAATTGAGATATTCATCAATATACTGATACATGATTACATTCACCTGCCTGTAATCCAAATCTAAACGATACCAACCGGGATTGCAAGCATCATGACAAACAGGATCAGTAAATATTTCCTGATTATAGAGAAAAGCCCGGACCAATTAGATAATGATCCGGGCTTTTCTGCAGCATGCTGCTATTATCACGTTAAATCTTGTTCAATAGATTGTTTTTACAAAACTCTCAGCTTTGCGGAAAATCTGAAGAAGGTTTTATAAACTTAGTTTCTCACAGAGCATTCGCCACTGCCAGTCAACCAGATTGATTTTCTCTGCAAGCATTTTCTTTCGCCTGGTTTGCATCTGCCTTTTGATATTTTCAAGATCTGCAAGCCACTCTTGGGTTGTAGCAATCAACATGTCCGTCTCGTCAGGCAAGAAACCTTTGGTCAGACCATATTTCTTTTCAAGCTCTTCGAGGCAAGTTATTCGTCCGACAAATGTGTTACAACGCATACTTGGCACACCCAGTACAGATGCCTCAATAGTTACAGTCTGGCTGTCGCCGATGTACATTGATGCAAACGCCAGAACATCATGCAGTTTCTCAGGAGGAAGCGGAAACTGGTATTTTTTAAACTCATCGTGCAATTGTCCCTCCGTGGTTATCAACACTCTGCCATGTTTAGAAAGGATATCTACCAGTCTTTGTGCAGCTTCAAACGGTAACCCCCCAGCACGTATATCATGATGAGCTTTAAGTGAGACAAAGCGAATGATAAAATAAGGTTTATCAATATCCAGTCCTATGGATCGGGGCACTGCAGGATCAGGCGTAAAATGGTCAGGATGAAGATAGGCTAATTCATGGTAGCCGGGATATGTTAAATGTTTAGCTCCATAGTTTTCATGTCTCAAACAATCCGGTGTGGCAACATGGTTGCATGTCGGGTAAACAAAATATGCAAACATGGGAACAATATTGGCATCATCTTCTCCGAAAACAAAAGAAGGGCGATTGATTATTCTGCCCACAACCCCGATACTCATTGAGGTTCCAAGCAAGGCATCCGGTTTAAACTTGTAAGCTACCCGTAACAGTTTAGCCGTCCGTTGGGTAAATTCCCGGAAACCGGCAATGATATTTCCCGAATATGCCCGACTCAGGACAATTTGTGGAATATCGTAAGCTTTACACAAATCGACAGTTACATCCTTATCTCGTGTAGCTGCTAAAATTTCTCCTCTCTCTTCACGCACTTTATTGATTAGATTGCGAAAAAGATGGACATGTGCCGGATGACCCAGATCAAAAAGTAATCTCATTTGAATAAACCAGTTTCTACCGTAATAATTTTTCGACTATATTCAGTAGCATATCTTTATTTTTTTCTGCACAGAGATAACCAGCTGCCCTGTGTGAATTCATTTTGTATTTAACTATATCATCCGTTGAGAGGGCATTTAATTTTCTCGCCATTGATTCCACAGTAAAATCTTCAGATATAATCCCGCAATTATATTCATTAACAACTTTGGCCATCTCCGGGGAAGGCCATATGGCAACAGCCAATCTGCCCTGAATAAACTCAAAAAGTTTATTTGGTAGCGCCATGCGATAGCTGAATGTTTCCGGGGATAAGAGAAAAAGACCGATATCATAGCCATTAATTGTTTCCGGAATATCTGGCATTGGAACGGGATCACGAAATGAGATCCGTGGATTTTGCTGTCCCATACTGAGAATTTTTTTATAATATTGGGAACCGTCATTAATGAGCATAAAATCTAAATGAAATCTCTCATCAAGAATATTCATCAAATGGATCATATCTTCAGTACGTCGTGACGGATGTGCAACACCGTGATGGACCATCCTTATTATCTTACCATCAATCGTTGATGGTAATAACTTATTGAAAAATGGTGCATTGTTAATAACCTCGCAATGAACACCATAATTCCTTTCGTATTCATCAGCGATTCCCTGGCAGACAGTAATAGTTGCATCGGCATGGGGCATGAATTTTCTACATATGCGACCCCATATTTTTAACAAGATTAATCTTTGAAACCATATATCCTCATATTGTCGTGGGGTATATTCATGTGCATCGTGTAGAACTTTTGAACCCATCATTTTTGAAAGTTGTAGAGCCGTTTGAAGTGTGAAGGGATCGTGTGCAACTATCAAGTCAAAGTGAATAGTATTCAGTTTGAAATAATTTATAAGAAATTGGCTTACTGGTGCTATATTCCAAAGGAACTTATCAATAAGACCGGTTGGTAAAAGGGGAATTTTAATGTTGAAGTGTTTCTTAATATGGGGGTTATTTAACCCTTTGAAGCTTGCTGTGTAGATATTGTAATGATCTCTCAGAAATTCAATCTGACGATAAATGCGTGGTTGATTTGTAATATTTGAAAACTTTAGTATCAGGATATTTTTATTAAGTGACATATCATCGAATATTAGCTATTCTTTTAACAATTGGTAGGAAAGAAATAAAAAGGTTAATCAATGCCTTATCGGACGGGAAATCAGAATGCGATCTTACAGGTAATTTCATGATTTCTTCAAATTCTCTTTCGGTGAATTCGAGTTTTTCCAGAACAAATTTTTTGTCACGTTTTAGCTCTTCAGGATCATAGGGAGGGTTTTCCAATTCAAGCAACGCTTCATCTCTTGATATTTCATTGTTGCGTATAAGACTCGAAAGGTGGGCTCTTCTTTTATCAACACCAAATTTCTCGGGAAGGATATAGGCTTGGTAAAACTTGGTGAAGACTGATTCGTAATGTTTCCCGCCATAATATTGCCATCCCAGCTCAGATGATAGAACTTCCATAGCCCTTGTTTTGTTATATTTCACGTAGTCCAAGAGATACACAAATTCAAATCGTTTTAAAACAAAACGATTCAGCAATATTTTCCATATACCATATGTCGGAATGGAGCCTATTTTTCGTGATCCGAACCTTTTGTGTATCGCCTTGATATTTGTTAAATCAGATTTAAGCCAGCTCCAAGATTTTGGAATACCACTTTCCGTTGCAATGTTAGATCCGCCCATTATGTATTTTATATTTCTTTTTCTGGCTTCCCTTATCAGGACAGCTGCGATAGCATTATCGGTTATCATCTCAATATCTATTACAGATGCCTTCAAAAAAGATCGTTGAAGATCTTTAAATTCCTCCCAATAAATATTGTAAGTATGGAGTTTGAAACCTAACTTATCGACAATATGTTTTATGTTATCAAACGCTAGTTCAGCATTCCAATCATTATCCACATGTAAAACAAAAGGTCGTAAGCCCAACTGTTTTATTAAATATGCCATATAGGAACTATCAACACCACCGCTTATGCCCATAACACAATCATATTCTTTATATCTGCCTTCATCCTTGATTTTTTGTATCAGTCGATTAAGTTTATCTTCACTCACATTTCTCAACAAAAGAAGATTTTTATAATTTGTGCAATGATTGCAAATACCACTTTTATCAAACGTAATATTAGGATCCGTTGTATCCAGCACACAACTGTTACATATCTGGTAGATCTTATTCATTTGTTACCTTTCCCGCCATGATAGGAATGTACTATAATTCGCTTATTAAAATATCGATTTAGGTACAGAGGGAATGATATAGTCTAACCAATTTCTGACTTTCTTTTTCCCAGGATAATATTTCCCTTAGTTTCAGACAATTTTGCCTGTAGACATACATTTCTTCGGGGTTTGCTAGCATTTCTATAATAGCATTTTGAATCTCTTTAATATCATTTGGATTAACTACTCTGCCAATTGGACCGATTTCATTTTCAATGATTACTTTTCTTATTTCTGGAAAATCGCTTGCTATTTGCGGTATTCCGGCAGACATTAATTCCCACAGTTTTGTTGGACATGAAAAACAATAACTTAAGCAGGAGTTTTGAATAAGTGTGATTCCTAAATCAAAAACTTGAAGTGCTTGTGCAACCTCATCTTGTTTGACAGCAGGTAGAAATACGATACGCTCTTTATTCTTACCTAATAAATTGTTTCCAAATGCGCCAGAGGAATGACCTAAAATAAATATTTGAACGTCGTTCATGTTTCTTGTTGCTTCTATTAACTGTTCTAAACCGCGAGATTGTGTTACGCTGCCAACATACACGAGCTTCTTTTTTGATGTGCTACATATTTCTGGATGATTATGAGTACTTGAAACGTTTTTTCCCAGAGTGGGCGATAACGTTTTGTTCATTATAACTTGTGCGCTTATATTATACCATTTTTCAAATTGCTTCTTTCTTGATTCGGTTGTCTGGATAACTGCCGAGGCATTCTTTGCGAGGAATTTTTCACGCAACATAAAAAGTCGCTTGATGAGTGGTGGTTTGTTATTCATATGCAGTTGCCCTATGAAAAGATCATGAGAATCATATACATATGGGACATTAAACAGCTTCTTCATAAGGTATCCGATATGTAGTGTATAAAAGTTCATACAATGAATTATATTTGGTTTGTATGCTATTAGGTGAATCAATAACTGTATTTGGTAGGATATCCATAGCAAGCCTGATCTCATTTGTTTAAATGGAAATTTGATTTTATGCAGAATTAGTGAGGGTAAACGAATAATGTTAACATCGCCTTGCTGTTCCGTTACAGGAAGCCCTTCTTCCCACATTGCAAATATCGTTACTTCGTAGCCTGCATGTGCTAGTGTTTGAGACTCTTTATAAACCCGCCCCTCGTTCCGATTTGGATTATGCACTACCCAGGCTATCTTTAACGGAATGCTTTTCTTCTTCGTTGTTTGACATGAATCAAACTGTTTTTCTGAATTATTTTTCATCATCAAGTATGGAACGTTGATGTTTTAAAAGTTTAAAATATAATTGCTCAAGGCCCTTTGTTTCTTTCGTGATGTCATGATTTTTTTCAATAAATTTTCGGCCTATTAGACCCATTTCAGCCCAACATTCTTGTTCATTAAGGAGTGTTAGTAAATTTTTTACCAATGAATCAGTATCACGCTCAGGCGAAAGCAATGCACTTTTCCCTGGGACAACGACATTGGGTATGTCAGCGTGCGTTGTTGATACAATAGGTAGCCCACATGCCTGAGCTTCCAGTATCGTTGTTGGTGCTCCCCCTTCACTATCCCCACTTTCAGCCGTTATACTTGGATGAATAAAAATATCCGCAGAATTCATTTCCTCTATCATAGCTTGATGTGTCTGAAATCCAAGCAGTTGAGTATAGCCGTGCATCTTGTATTGATTAATGGTTTGCTCTACCTGAAGTCGCAACAGACCATCGCCAATGATTCGAAACTCTAAATTCTTGAAGTGGGCATGTACACGACGTACTGCATCCAACGCAAAGAGTAGCCCCTTTTTTTCTCCAAACGTGCCGCAAAAGAGAATTTTGACAGACTCATCCCTTCCTTTTGGCATCCGATATCTGAAGGGATAATTGTTTATATGAAGGGCGATACGCTGTACACGGGTTTTCTCATAAGGACATCCGATTTCTAGCAATCTATTGCGCATATGTGGCCCTTCAACAAGAAAAAGATCACCCTCTTTAAAAAGTTGAGCGTAAGCTTTCTTCCAACTTTCAATTTCGGCCATTTCAGATATGTCTTGTCCGTAAAAAGTCGTTACCAAGGGTATGTTGGTTTTTCTTTTAATTGGCAAAACTTCGGGGCCAGAATAACCAAAGTGTGCGTGAAGGACTTTAACATCATATTCTTTAATTTTCTTAAGAGTTAAAGAGGTGTCAAATTTCAACCTTGGATATCGGTCAGTGAATGATTTCAGAAAAAAGTGGCGTGTGATTTGGAAATATTTACTAAGTTTATTCCATTTATATATTTCTATCACGGGATTTGTATAAGGAAATCTATCATCATTGACCCTTATGTGTGAAAAACAAATTGGTAGTGTCTCACGGAACGAAATCAGATAATTATAAATAAATGTCTCGGTCGGCATGAATAATGCTCTACGAAAATGAGCTACACTAATCATTGTATTAATACTTTCAATTCGATTTTAATATAATAAGATCAAGTTTTACCGAGAACCATCTCTTTGATTTCGATTAGTAATGGCTTTTGTCTTATATAAAATAAAGATAAGTAGACGACTGCACCGATGACTATTTCCAGAAGTAATATTACAGAGGGCGACATTTTTTGTAATCCCATGCTTACCAATAATACCGCTATAGCCATTGTTGCGCTTATCCAGAATGCCGGCCACATGCTTGAGATGTAATCTTTGAGGCATTGACCGATTAACTTACGTATTAATATTAGATAATTGAAAATTGAATAAATACACATTAATATTGCAAAGGCAATGGCCACCCCTACTGTTCCACCTAACTTTGCTCCTATATAAAGTCCAGGAATCTGAGTAATCATGAGCGCAAGATTCCATTTGAATCCTAAATCTGCCCTGCCACGAGCTAAAAGAAGAGCGCCCGCCGGATTACCTATAGCCCTTAATAGACCTACTACAGACAGAATCTGGATGAGGATTATGCTGGGTATCCATTTCTCGCCAAAAATCAGAGGTATAGCAATAGGTGCAACAACCGCCATTCCAATCATTATAGGAAAATTGACAACTGATAAAAACTGAAGAACCTTAAGATAACCGTCTTTGAGTTTTTGTAAGTCCTTCTGTAATTTCGAGAATACGGGGAAAGCCACTCTCGTGATTATCGGGTTTATCATTGAAGATGGTCTAATAATGAGATTGTATGCCAAAGTATAATATCCCAAAGCCTCGGCTCCAAGCAATGATCCTATAAGTAAGTAATCAAGATTTGAATTAAAATAGTTAACTGTTTTTTCACCCATTTGATACAACCCAAAACTTATATAGCCTTTTAAGTCGCGTCTAGAAAAATGAAAACGAGGGCGCCAATTTTTCCAACCCCAACAAAAAAGCAGTAATACCCGGAGTGACGTTCCTGCCAATTGCCCCCAGATAAGGGAAAACACACCCATTCCCAAGATTGCCAATGTAATAGCAACAACTGAATTTGCAAAAGAACCTATTATCTGTATTTTTGCCAGTTGATCGAATTTCAGTTCTTTTTGCAGAAGAATCTGAAACTGCTGACCAAGGGGTGTAATTAAAAAAATCAAAGATGAAAGATATATCAGGTTACTCAGCCGTGGTTCATTATAAAAAACAGTTATAAGCGGACACGCAACGCATACAGTAATAAAAACCACAATGCCGGCCAAAATATTGAGCCAGTAAAGGCTGGAAAGCTCTTTTATAGTTGTATCCTGGCGGTAAATAATGGCATTGGAAATGCCCATGTCGGCAAAAAGCTGCGCAAAGCCGATTACCACCATAATCATTCCCATAAGTCCAAAATCGGAAGGGGAAAGGAGGTGAGCCAGAACTGCCAGAGCAGCAAACTGAAGAGCAGTGACCACGCCCATTGAGACCCCGCTCCATTTGACGCCGGAGATAGCTTGTGATCTAAGATTCACTCAGGGTTTCCTCGCCACCACCATATACATCCATGTCCACTGCTCTGCTTTGTCAATCTTATCAAGCAAATAACTTATTCCTTGAACTACAAGTCCAATAGCAGGGATGATTGGAATAAATCTCAAAGGCCCCCGGTTGAAACGGTAAATATTGTAAACAAACAATTGTCCAAACGTTACCCAGAAACCGGACAATGCTTTAATCTCAATAATTTCAAAGCCAACTTTTTCAAAAAGGTATTTCAAGCCGTATTTTGAGTACCTAAAGAAATCTCTGGGTTCTTCATGTAAATGCCATATGAATGGGGCAGAATAAATTCCATAGGCACCATTTTTTAGAACACGATGGCATTCACGTAGTGCTAATTCCGGTTCTTCCAAATGTTCAAGAACGGCTGTGCATAAAGCAGAGTCAAACTCGCCATCACCCGCAGGAATATTATAAGCTGTTCCAAACCTGTCAATATTTGATTTATCATGTGATGTATCAGGATAATCTACTCCGACATGTTCGGTAACGTATTGGGCAAGCAGGTTTTTATAAGGTTTCTCACCACATCCAATATCGAGGAGAAGACCTTTTAAATATTTTTTTGCATAAAAATTTAGAGCACGATCATGAATTCTGTATATTAACCAATTTTTAGTATTCATTTTATAATATATAATCTGTCGTATCCGAAATTGCCCATGTTTGGTAAAAGATAGCCCCATTTTGAAAGCCTAGGATGTAATACTTTAGTGAGAAACATATATGTTGAACAAAAATATACGATTTCTGCACCAAAATCTTTGATCAATTTATTATCTCTTATAAAATTGTTATGCCATGGTTCTATTCCTTCCTTTGGCTTCTTTCTTAATTTACTCCGAACACGATTTAATTGTTCAACTCCATCTTTAGAACATTCCATCAGGAGAATCAGTCCATTAGGCTTTTTTCTCTTGATTAAGTTACTTATGGCAGCATGCTGGTTCTCGTATCGTCCCAAATTTTGGATGCATCTCTGTGTTAAGATAAGATCAAAGTCAGCATTTGGAAAACTTTTTGGCTCCATAACATCAGCGACAAAGAAGCTACTATTAGGAGGTGATATTTTTTTAGCGTTTCGGATCATCTTTTCACTGTAATCAATACCAATGAAGCTAATGTCCGGGAAGGTTTTTGCATACTTAATAGTCGAATAACCATTTCCACAACCAACATCCAAGACATTTTGAGGTTTATAAGTCTTGATAAGTTTAATCATTGTCTTAATTTCCAAGAATCGGAGATGTTTCTCACCAAGGGTCGCGTTACACTCATCCCCATGTGTTTCAGCTCTTTGATTCCAAAAATCTTTAATTATTTTTATTTCTTCAGGAGAATCCTTCATTTATTATGACTCAAGACATCATAAGAAGCTGAAATAACATCTTCTATATCTTCATTCCCTAATTTAGCCGATAGAGGAAGACTGACAATCTGACGTCCAATCGACATTGAAAAAGGATAGTCTTCTGGTTTACATCCGAATATTTTTTGGTAATACGGATGTTCGGGTATACTCAAATAATGAACACCAACACCAATATTATGTGCAGTCATTGCCTCAAGGAATTCGTCACGACTTATACCTGTTTTTTCTTGATTAACTAATATCGTGTAAAGATGGTATGCGTGTTTACTACTTGATTCAGGAGGTGCGGGAGTTGTTAATGATAAACCTTCAAGGGCCTCATTATAACGATCCCAAATTTTCTGACGTAGTAGCCAATTGAACTCCACACGTTTTAGCTGGTGAATCCCGATAGCTGCCTGCAAATCCATCATATTGTATTTGAACCCGCATTCAACCACGTAATAATGTTTATACCCTTCATCGGAAAATCGTTTCCATGCATCTCTGCTCATGCCATGAAGTGCGAGCATCTTTATTCTCGAAGCATCTTCTTCGTTTTTCGCTAAAACCATGCCACCTTCGCCAGTAACAACATTTTTTGTCACATAAAAACTGAAACATCCAAAATCGCCGAATGTTCCAGACTTTCTTCCCTTATACTCCGTCTCAATTGCATGCGCGCAATCCTCAATGATCTTTAGATTATGACTATTAGCTATATCGGTCAGTGCATCCATATCACAGGGGCGACCTGCAAAATGAACGGGAAGAATAGCCTTTGTTTTAGAGGTGATTTTTCTTTCGACTTCAACCGGATCAATATTCATGGTTACAGGATCCACATCAGCAAGAACGGGGGTTGCACCGGCATGAATGATAGCATTTATCGTCGCACAGAAAGTGAGGGGGGTCGTGATAACTTCGTCACCCTGTTGAAGCCCTGCCGCAAGAAAGCTTAGATGCAATGCGGCTGTGCCTGAATTTACAGCAACGGCATGAGGTGCATCTTTATATCTTCGAAAATCTTCTTCAAACCGGGCAACCTTAGGACCTGTTCCCAACCAGCCGCTCTTCATGCTATGTACTACTTCCTGTATCTCATCTTCTTCTATTGCCGGTGAACCAAAAACAAGAAAATCTTCCTTTGATCGAACCGGTTGAAAATAACGTGTATCTTTCTTCATGATTTATCTTTTTAATTTCGATGATAAAATGTTTGCAATAGAGGTTGAGGCGTTACCGTCGCCATAGAAATTTCTGATATCTCGCCCTGAATGTGCTTCTTCAACAGCCTTTTTTATGAGTCCCTGGTTTGTTCCCACAACTGTATTCCATCCTGATGCCACCGTTTCCGTCCACTCGGTTTCGTCTCTCAAAGTCACACAGGGTATATTAAACCAATATGCTTCTTTTTGTATCCCGCCGGAATCAGTAAGAATAACATGGGAATTCTTTTCTAATATCAGCATGTCCAGGTATGATACGGGATCAATGATTCTTATTTTTGAATTTTGATTTTTGAATTTTGAATTTGTTAGACACTGCCTTGTTCGAGGATGCAATGGAACTATAAGGGGAAGTTCATCGTGCGCGATTTGCGTAAATGCTTCAAAGATGGACAGTAACCGTTCATGGTCATCAGTATTCTCTGCTCGATGCACGGTGGCCAGTGCATAGCATTGAGGTTTGATATCCAATGTATCCATAATGGTTGAATATTTCTCAGCGACCTTGATACCGTGCAGAACGGAATCATACATAACATCGCCAACCCAATGCACCCCCTGCGTTATTCCCTCGTGATCAAGGTGTTTAACAGCAGTCTCTGTGGGACAGAACAGGAGGTCTGACATATGATCCGTCAGCACACGATTATGTTCCTCCGGCATCTTGCGGTTGAATGAACGCAGGCCCGCTTCAACATGGGCAACAGGAATATGCATCTTCACTGCTGCAAGAGCACCGGCCAAAGTGGAGTTTGTGTCCCCATAAACCAGCACCCAATCGGGTCTCTCAGACATGAGAACATTCTCAATACCTATCAGCATTTCACCGGTCTGTCTCCCGTGAGTTCCCGATCCGATTTCCAAATTGATACCAGGTTCCGGCAACTCCAACTCCTCAAAAAACACCTGAGACATTTCATAATCATAGTGTTGACCTGTATGAATGATAAAGTCTCGATGACCTGATTCACGAAGAGCTTTATTGACGGAAGAAGCTTTAATGAACTGGGGACGCGCTCCTACAACACTGACAACTTTCACGATACAGTCCTTTTTTCTCTGATCTGTTCTCC
>CAZKGS010000031.1:0-14137 GCA_964552105.1 uncultured Syntrophaceae bacterium | reverse complement strand
CACTCAACCCATATTACGGCGGCTGTTGCACTTGATGAAATCACATGCATGTATGTTGATGATTCCGATAACCTATGTGTTGCTTATCCCGGAAATGCTTTTGATCTGACAAAAGATGAAGATAAAAAGTCGAAGGCATATGTAGAGCGTTTTTTGGATGCAACCAAATCCGACATGCTTTTTTCAGATAAAGTGATTTTGGTTGAAGGGTTGGCTGAACAGATCTTGCTTAACTGCCTTAGTGAATATGAAAAGAAACCTTTGGTTGACAGCCATATTTCCGTAGTGAACATAGGCGGCAGATATTTTGAACATTTTTTGAAGCTTTTCAACTTTGACGAGAAAGACTCTTTTAAAAAAAATGCGATCAATAGAAAGGTTGCCTGCATCATTGATTCCGACCCTGCTCGTTTGGAAGATACAAAATGGAAAAAGTGCTTTCCTTTTGAAATAAAAGACGACGAAAATCATAAAGGTATCGCGGATAATGTTAATACCTTAAAGACCGAAAAGTCACCAAATATCAGCATCTTCTGCAATGAATCTGACAAAGGTAAAACATTGGAATATGATATTGCTTTTGAAAACCCAGATTGCAAACTTATTATTACAGACAGCGTTATCCCTAAGCATAGAAAAATTATAGTGCAGCTCATGGACAACTATTCCACTGAAGATTTTGAATCTTTAAAAGGAACTCCAAATGTTGATACAGCTGTTTGCAGTTTACTTGAGGAATCTTGTTGGGAAGAGGATGATAAGAAAAAAGGAATAATCGCTTATCATTACTTTAAGGCTGTGTCCAATGCAAAAGGCGAACATGCAATGCAGCTTGAATACAATTTGAGGAAAAATATAGAAGCTGATAAGCCCGCATCATTCAATGTACCGACTAATTTTAAAGAAGCAATATCTTGGACAAATGGATGATCACATGATTGATTGGGATAATTGCAAAACCATTGATTCTGATTCGGAACTCCCTGATATAGAGAGGCATTTCCGTATTTTTGCCGGGCCAGGTGCCGGTAAAACTCATTGGCTTATAAAACATATCAAGAATGTCGTAAAACGATCAAAGAGGTTAGGATTAACTCGGAAAATTGCATGTATCACGTACACAAACTCTGGCGTTGAGGAAATCCAGGCTCGGCTTAAACAATCTGCTGAAAGAGTTGAAGTTACAACGATACATAGCTTTTTGTACTCTAATATAGTGAAACCATATGGTTTTTTATTGAAGAATGACGACGGAAAGCCGCTTCTCAATATGAAGACGTTGGATGGTCACGTCGAGCATATTCCAAATTCCAAATTCGTTTACGACTGGAAGCGCGACCAAAATTTAGTTTATATTAAAGACGACAAAAAGGTTTATGAGTGCCTTTTGGACCTTGATTGGTGTTTTCAAGACGAAACCGATGAGCTTGTATGCCTTCCAAGATCAAATTATAAGAGAAAAATTGGACAATATTGGATTACGGAAGAAAAGCTTGGCAATTACAAGAATTTTTATTGGAATGCAGGTATACTTCATCATGAAGATGTGCTGTATTTTTCATATTCGCTTATCAAGGAATTTCCTGAGATACTTGATTTTTTAAGAGCAAAATTTCCATATGTATTTGTTGATGAGTTTCAAGATACCAACCCTATTCAAACAGCTATCATGAAAAAGATAGGAGAGGCAGGTTCAATAATAGGAGTTATCGGTGATCTTGCACAATCCATCTATGGTTTTCAAGGCGCATGCAGAAATGATTTTGAATGCTTTATCTTCGACAATCAGATTGATTACAAAATTGAAAATAACAGACGATCAACAGAAGAAATCATCCGAGTATTAAATCATATACGCGGCAATGATATTGAGCAAAAATCAATTAATGAAAAAAGGGGGTTATCTGTTAAAGCATATGTAGGCCCGATAAAGACTATCACAGAAAATCTTGATGATATATTTGAAAACCCACCAGTTATTCTTACACGAAGAAATGATTATGCTGGTCAAATAAAATCCCAAAAGGATTGCAAGTTAGATGACCTATGGAATGAAATCAGATCTGTTGATTCAAATTCTGAAAGGACAAATTTTCTATATTCAATGCTTCTTGCTCTCGAATTATCCTTCCAGAAAAATTTTAAGGAATCAATCAAGACAATTGAACGGTGTATTAGAAGGTATAAAGACAAAAAAATCATACCTAAATACACTAAACAAAAAATATCTGTTGCTCTCCTTCTTAGAATTGTAAACGAGTGGAACTGTTTCAAAGAAACTAACCTTCGAGAATTTAACAATCATTATTACAATTATCTTCTTAATGATTTTAATATTAAGATAGGGGCCTCCATTAGTGCTGGAAAGGCTAAAGCTTTTGCTGAAAAATGGAATTGCAGCGACATGATCCAGTGCCTTAGGGTAAAAGATGATATTAGCAACATTCGAACTATTCATAAAGCAAAGGGAAGCGAATTCGATACAGTTGTTGTTGCTTTAGAGTCTGAGGACGATCTAAAGCACATAATAAGTCCAACCATCGAATCTGACGATGATGAATGCCGAATATATTATGTCGCGCTTAGTAGGGCAAAGGATAACTTGATTATTTGTATCCCAACCTTAGATCGAGAAAAAAGGGAAGCCTTGTTCGGGCTAAAAATTGAGATTAATGATTTGAATGCCTAACGAATCATTTCATCGGATCGCTAATGTGCCCGGTGAATTCGGCGTTATATTTTATAGGTAAACAAATGAAAAATGCCGTGAAAAGAAGGAAAATTGATTGTGTTTGGCATTTTACTCGTCTCTCAAACCTAGACAGCATCTTGAAGCATGGCTTGATTTCCCGCAAAGATTTAGAAAATTCTGGTATTAAATCAGATTTCAATGATGACTATAGATTTGATTGTGAAGAAAATGCTATCTGTTGTTCGTTGGGGCATCCGAACTACAAAATGTTTTATAGCCTTAGACAAAATAATCCAGATATCGAATGGGTTGTTTTAGCCTTAATACCCGATGTGTTATGGGAAAAAGATTGTGCTTTTTGTGTTTCCAATGCGGCAAGCAATGAAGTTACATGCATTCCAATTACCCTTAGAAAAGGGTTGGACGCATTCAATAAATTATTTGAAGAAATTGACGGAAAGCCAACGAGGGCGGAACTTGAAATATCAGATCGTTCTCCCACCAATCCTCAAGCCGAAATCCTGATTTTTGATCGTATTGAGCCCAAGCATATTATTGGAGTAATAACGCAATATAAAGCTACGGAAACGGACCTTAAAACAAAGTATGAAAATTCTGCTTTCGATATTTTATATCATAATGCATTGTTTTCTCCGCGTAAAGATTACATACATTGGTAAGCACAATGGCAAAGAGACCTGTATATATACCACGCAAAGACGGGATACTTGGTGTCGAGAGAAAAGATATAGAATTTAAGTGGTTTCCTGGAATGGCCAAATCACAGAAACAGAAGTCTATTAACTCATTGCATAATGAGGCTCACCTAATTGGAATTAAACCATTACTAGAAATATCCAGTAAGTCAGAGAATGAGTTGGGTGAAAAAATTAGCGCTTTCAACCTAAATATAACAACTAAAATATATAAAAAGGTATTCTCTGTAGAAACTGCATTCCAAGGAAGTAAAGTATTCCAGCATGGGGGACCATATATTGATTTATTAGATAAAACGTCAAGAGAAGCGAAAAAAGATATTCGTCTTAAAAAGTCGGGGAGATTAATAAAGTTTAAATTTTTTAACCAAGATTTTCATTTAAAACCAAGAACCTTTTTTTATGACTGGCTTTATATAAATGCTCTTAGCCAGAATGAACCATTGGCAAAAGACATCCTTGTATATTCGGGGTTCACCGATATTGAATTTAATCCCGAGAAATCGATAAATTGCCAAGCTTACTCTGCTGCTTTATACGTCTCTCTTTTTTTCTCATCTCTTCTCAATGACGCCTTAAAGTCGTCAGATAATTTTTTAAGTATCGTAGCAGATGTTTATGAAGAAAAAGATCGGAGCATACAGATTCAAGAATCTTTGATTTGATGACAATGTTTAATTGGAAATATAACAAATGAATTAAGATGGTTTGTATTTTCGCTGCGCTTCATTGCAACTGCTTATACATAGGGTTATGAGCGCTGAAACTTCAAAAAATAATCACCTTTAGGCCAAAATAATTATTTCTTAAATTAAGGTTTTAAATGAAAAACAATCTGAGCCTCCAATATCATAGCAAAAAGCTTATCGATGTTTCAGATATGTTAATTGAGGGTTACAAGGACATACACGCGAATGAAATGAAGCGTATGGCTGAAAAGCCAACAGAAGAATTACCACCACAAGCTGCTGAAATGTTCGCATATATGTCTGCCCACGCAGCTCATGAAATAGACAAATATGGCCGCCATTATCATGACTATAGCCATGCTGTTAACTGTCTTGCGTTAGCCAATTGTTTAGTTGCATGTGAACTTTCGAACGTTGAACCATCATTTGAAAGTCCAACTCTTCCTGACCCCTACGTAAAGTCGACCTTTACATACCAGATGATGATGGAACTAAATAGGGAACAGTATGCGCGGATTCGTGAAGGTTTATGGCGGGTTTTTTATGACAAAAACGAAGACTGCATGCACGTTTGTCTTAGTCGTCGTCGGAGGCTTTCAGCTTTAGGAATGTTGGATGCAGAAGGTAAAAAAGAATGTCTGGAACATATGTCTGACAGGACTCTTGATTCTGTCAGCATGGATGAGCTTTACTATCTGATAGCGTCAAGTAAAGAGTCGTTGGCATATGTTATGAAGGCTGATCCTGTTGGATGGGCCAAATTTGAAGCCGCAGCAGGTTTCTCGGCGCAAGAGTTAGCTGCTTTTAATGGTTTTATTGTTTTTTTGGACTTTGCCGCTGATTATGTTGGTCATTCATTCTGGTATGACGAGGTTAAGTTAAAAACTCTATGTGATATTTACTGTCAAGGTTTCCCTGAACACAATGTGATAGCTGGAGATGCGCTTATACGTCTCATGCAAGCGTTTAGTCTTCCCCCAAGTCGTGCTGCAAATGACCTATTACCTGTTCCGTTTTACATACTTTATGGAAAGTTCCTTCGTAGCGGCAGTTTTATTCGCTACCATGATTCGATCCTCGGGATGCTAACTATTGCAGTACGGAAGAATGAAAATGTGTGGAATAACACCCTTGGTTCTACTTTAGCCCGAGCAGCGGATGTGGTCGGGTCATCTTTACCTACCTTTTCACGCCTTAAGGTTGCAGCTAGGCGGAAGTTCCCCGGCGGAGATATAGACTTAGCGCTGTATGACAGCATTTCTAAACATATGTTTGTCTGTGAGGTAAAGACTGTCTATGACAAACATCGAGTTGATAGTCTAATGAACAGATTTGAAAGTGCCAAAGTGAATATCTCTAAAGCAATCTCGCAGCTTCGAGCGACAGAAAGTGCTATGAATGAGGGCGTAGTGAGTGTGCAAAGTATTTTTGGTGAGAAAATGCCTCAACCGAAGAAAGTACACCTTGCTTTACTTACATGGCTAGATGTTGTTGATTTAACGATGGCTTGGTGTGACGAAGATATTATTAGCTTAAACTTTGCTACGATTAAATTCCTTATTAATGCAGCGAAGGGAGACCTAGCAATGATTGCACGTTCCATTCACGAACTACGAAACATTTGGTCAGTTGCTACATTGAGACCGTTGGATCTTGGACAGCCGGAACTCAAATCAGATCTTGAAGTTCAGATTGGTATTATCGATTCAAGAGAGGATCTTGAGGAACTAGATTTATCGTCGTTAACTTTGGAGTTGCTAAATAAGTTGCCCTCTATTTCGGATCTTACTCCTGAGGATAAGGCCACAGAATTTGTTTCTTACATGGAGGATACAAAGAGTGCGCTTTCCACAACTATATCGGCGTGACTAGGTGCAGGGTGCAGTTAAGTTGTCCGAGGCTTATGAGCAAAATACGCATAACAATTTTTTGCAGCGGTTCGTGTAAAGCCGCCCACTGAAAAACAAGTTGCATGCAGGAAATCAATATCATAACTCTATGGTCAAATTTCAAAGTGTCGATATCTGATAACTGTCTTGAACATGCGTAGAGTGACAACAACTTGCCATAAGCATCATATTTCCTGAGTCGTAAAAACTGATGACAGTTGCCACAAAAAGACACTATCTCTAAATCTCAAAAAATTGCATGCAGGAAAATAATATCGTAACCTCCTTGTACCAATAATTTTCAGGGAGGTGCCCTATGCAAATATCACAGGCAGTCAATTGCTGGCTCGAGTATCACCGGAGCCACTCGAAAAAAAATACCATCAGGTCCTATGAATTCATCGGCACACGGCTATGCGAATATTTCGGTGGCAGAGAGGTTGATTCCATTACGACCGATGAGGTCCTTACTTTTCTCAATACGATTAATGAAAGTACCAAGCCATACACGAGAAAAGGCCGGTACTCGTATCTCACATCCTTTTTCAACTTTCTCAAAAACAACGTTGATCAAGAGTTCCACAATCCCTGTGATTCACCCATGCTAAGAAAGATCTTCCGGTCTCATCAGAAGACCCATTGGAATGTCGTCGAAAAGGAGCTTGTCGATGAGATTATCTTTCGTACTAACAAGTCCAGGAATCGGCTGGTCCTCGAACTTATGGCAAGAGGTGGCATGCGGGTAAGCGAAGTGCTGAATCTGATGCCACAGGACGTCAATGATCGCAAGCTCATGCTCCGGGAACCGAAGAGCGGCAAAGAATACGAAGTCGTCTATATTCCTCAGAAGATTGCCGATCGACTCAAAGAATACATCCAGCAAAAAGCAATCAAACCCGATGAAAGAATTTTTCCTATCACCTATGGAGCAGCCAGGATTGTTGTATTAAAGGCAGGGCAGCTTGTGGGGATTAACCTGAGACCGCATGATTTAAGGCGGCATGCCGCCACCTATGCATCCCGATCAGGGGTTCCTATTGAAATCGTCAGCAAGGTGATCCTGAGACATGCCAATCTCTCAACAACCCAGCGGTATCTTGGAAAGGTCAGTGATGTGGAAGCGATTCGATGGATTGAAAACGTATATGGATAAAAAACTAAAGGGTGGAGTGTGGATGTGCTTCACCCTTTATTAAAGTGAAGATAGCAGATGAATACCCTTAATTTTATGGTCCTTATTTTTTCAACGTCCTATCATACTGTCATCAATCGGCATAGCTTAATGTATAGTAATGATATCACAATAAAATATTCATGATTTAGTTGCGATATGCAAGTCATATCTTGAAAATGCATGGTTGTTAGCCCTACCTCTTCAGTAAACCTCATCTTTTTGAACTTCCCCAACCAGAATCCGGAGGGCATTGTAAAGCTTTACATTCCCGCACCCATAGCTAAAACGCCTCGATGATCCCTTATGTGACATTTTTGATACAAGACCAATCATCCACGACACTTTAAAAAACCATCCATTTCACACATTCCATAAGACAAACACCGAGGAATCATTCATCCGAACTCCGAAGATAATTTCAGACACCTGCCGATTGTGCTGTTTGATCTATTGCCTTATTCTGCATACGAAAAAAAGATATCAAATAATCCGAAAGGAGAAATCATGGACATGAATAAGCCAAAAGATGTGAGGGAGAGGACCCAGAAAAAGGTCACCGTAGATGAGTTCTGGTGCGACCCCATGAATTTCCCTGCTTTCATGAAACCGCATGATGACAAGACTCCCTTAGTCTGAGATCATCGTTTCGCACGACAGTTTTCATTGTTAATAACATATTGTTAATTTTAGTGAACCTATAATACAACTTCACTCAAGTCAACGATTAAATGAAACTAACCACAGCATATAATACATAGCTAACAGGAGAAAAAACATGGGAACACACATGAAATCTTCTGAAGTACGAGATAAGGAGCGCTACCCAGAGGAGCTGGCAACCTGTCGCAAGACTAAAACCGGCTTGGAGCTGTTCCTGAGACCGATCAAGGTTTCCGATGAACCGCTTCTGAGGGATCTCGTGCACGGTCTTTCCGACAAAAGTCTTTATAGACGATTTTTTACGAAGTGGAGGGCGATGCTTGAGGGGCAACTCCCGGAACTGGCCATGGTCGACTACGAAAGGGCAATGGCGATTGCGGCCATCGCCATGAAAGACGAAGTGCCGGAAAAAGAGGAATTCATTGGAGTGGGACGCTACTATATCAACCCAAAAAAGCATACAGCCGTGATTGCTTTTGCCGTTCGAGACGATTACCAGAACCAGGGGATCGGGCTGGTGCTCCTGTCGTATCTCACCGACCTGGCCCGGCGCCAAGGCCTGCTCGGGTTCACAGCAGCGGTCCTGGCCAACAACGAGACCATGCTCCATGTTTTTGCGAAGGGAGACTTCGAAATAAAAAAAGAAATGTCCCTTTCTATAGGAGTTGATATACTCATGATGACGTTCAGGCAGGTGAAGCCTGAGAGGCCGGACAGCGCCATAGTTCTTCCTTACCTTCCAAAACGTAGCAACAGTTCCACTTCACATATTCACGACAGCGTTTACATATCGTCAAGTGGGTGCCAATTTTCAAATTGATAACAACTGCTAATCGCTAATTCTGATCTAATCTGGAGCTTATGGAGAAAGTGCGGAAAGCGCGGGGTCAGGCCTTTATGAAGTTGATTTCTCTTAAGAAACTATAGACAGCCTGATGAAATCCATGGGGGTTGTCTGTATGAACTGGGTGAGTTGCATCCGGTATTTCGACAAGTCTGCTGTCAGGAATGGCACTGCACATTTCTTCGGCGATGTGCTGACGCATAACCCGACTTTCCATGCCACGCAGAATCAGGGTTGAGCATGTGATATCACCGAGATACGGCAATGTATCATAGCGGTCGAAACCGGAAAGGACCTCTTTGTCATATTGACACGCATACGTGCCATCGTCTCTTCGATTAAGGGCCGTCGACGCAAATTCAAACAGAAGCACCTGATCCGCATACGGACTGTTCTTTTGCATCTGACGGACATATTCCTCGACAGAGCTGTAACATGTCGGCAAATTATTATAGAGATTGGTAAGATACTGCTTATTCCACTCGGGGGGACGAGGTTCAATATCTGCATGAATAAGCCCGGCAACCATATCGGAATGTACAGACGCATAACGAGTCGCGTGTAGGGCACCCATGGAATGTCCCATAAGCACGAAATTATTCAAACGGAGAGCAGTGATAACCCCTTCAAGATCGCTCACATAGTCTCCACAGGTGTAAGCAGCCGGCATAGCCCATTCACTGCGGCCGTGCCCACGTTGATCGAGCGCTATAACCCGCACTTCCCCTTCGAGAGCGCAAATGAAATGGTCCCATATATGGGCGTTATCGCCGATCCCGTGCAGGAGTACAATGGTCTGTGTATTGTAGCTCCCCCATTCGAGGTAGTGCAGATTAAGATTGTTAACGCTGACAAATTTGGACCTGGGTTTATCAAACATTATTGGTTCTTCACATTATCTTTCCGGAATAGTTTCGTATAAGGAGCAGGGATCAGGCCAAAAACGGATAGAATATATCATATAAGAGCATATCCTCCTCTACATCATGAGGCTGATGCAGTACGCCTTTGGGAACCCTGATGAATGAACCCTCGACCATCGGTACATCCCCTGTTTTCAATCCACATCGTTGCTTTTCCTTTTATTACATAAACAATATCATCGGAATTTTCGTGAATGTGCTTTTCTACCTGTGTGCCTTTAGGCAAATAAACCAGAAGGCTCGTGAGATCCGCTTTTTCATCGCGGTTGGACAGTAAATAAGCCACCTTCGCTTTCTCCAATTGCGGATGGGGTTCCTATTTGATCTCATCCGGCTGAATAACCTTGATCTCGTCCATAGCTTATCCCACTTAAGTATTTGATAAAGAGTTGCTTTTCACTGGAGAAGTATAGGGAAATGATTCTTGTCTGTCAATGAGAAAACACCCGTAAGACGTATTGCCTGTTTATATAACTGAGACCTGCAGAATGTTCAATCTTGTTCAAGTTCAAGGAAGGCGAAAACTTTAACCACAGGAATATATTGGATATTCCGAGGATTAAAATTTGAGCCTGACGCAGAAATTGGTCAAAAGGGGGCGTTATGCAAAGGTCTCTAACTATTGTTTCCACCTTGATCTCTCAGAAAAAACATGGCTTTAAAAAATCTCCTGTGATAATTTCATTTAGCGTTTCTTAGGAAGGAAAAACACCATGAACTGCATCTATGCTAAGACAATTTATACGGGTAAGTCGGTTATACAAAATTCATATCTTCTGTTCAACGGCAAGAAGATAGTCGGGATCTCCCGGGTTAAGAAGGGCGAGTTGCTGGGAGCTTTCGCTGTCCTGACCCCCGCCTTTGTTGACCCTCATAGTCATATAGGTATGCTGAGATCAGGTGAGCCAAATGCTGAATCGGAAACTAATGAGCGGATAGATTCAATTCTCACACTTTCTGACGCACTTGATTCAGTACAGATGGATGATACCTCTTTCCAGGATGCCATAGAAATGGGGGTGCTTTACTCATGCGTCGTACCGGGCAGCGGAAATATCATCGGCGGGAACTCTGCGGTTATTCGGAATTACGCCAAGAACAGCTCAGATGCCCTTATTGCCCGTGCGGGAATCAAGGCCGCCTTCGGTTACAATCCCATGTCAACTCAGGATTGGAAGGGAAAACGTCCTTCCACACGTATGGGAGCTCTGGCCATCCTGCGAAGCAAGCTTGATGAGGTTCAGCAGAAATATCATGATGCAAAGGGCAAGAAAAAAGAGGAAATAATCTTTTCAGCGGAAGAGACCTTGTTAAAGGAGATACTGTCGGGCAGGCAACGTCTTCGAGTTCATGTCCACAAGATCGATGATATTGCGGCATTGCTTCGCATGGTAGATAAATTTAAGCTTAATGTATCGGTCGAGCACGCCTGTGATGTGCACCAGCCTGAGATTTTCCGGGAGCTGAAGAAACGAAAAATTCCCGTGATATATGGACCGGTTGATGTATTTGCCTATAAGGTAGAGCTTAAACATGAAAACTGGCGAAACATTCGTCATCTTCTGGATTCTCATGTTGAATATGGTCTCATGACCGACCATCCTGTCGCTGTCGCGAGGAGTTTGCTCATGCAGACTCGCTGGTTTATCCGGGTGGGACTTTCCAAACAACAGGCCATAGAGCTGATCTCGCGCAAGAACGCTGAAATCCTCGGTATCACCAACATACTCGGCTCACTCGAAAAAGGAAAGTGGGCCTCTTTCATTTGCTGGAACGGTGATCCTTTCGACCTTATGAATTATCCTCTGGCTGTGTACGGAGAAGGGGATTTGCTCTTTGCCGATACCAGCAAATAAAGTAATTTGTCCTGATTAAAATAACCCTGCTCCTCCTTCAATAAATGGTGAAAAATATACATGTCAGGTAGCTATATCAAAATTAATTTAATCCACGGAATTTGGTTTTATTTAATCTGAAACTAAATATTCCGGCCGTCAATAACTTTTCGGATTCCCTTTACCGTTGTCTCAGCGAGAAGCTCCCTCGCGTAATTTTCCGCATCCGATATGGAAAGACGTGTAATACTTTTTTGAACAGAAGGCATAAACTGCGGATCGACGCTGAGATTGCGCACACCGATACCGATAAAAAAAGGAATGTACTCTGGTTCATGGGCCATCTCACCGCAGATGGAAAGATTCTTATTGCTACGGGATATTGCTTTTACTATTTTTGAAAGAGCTCTCAATACAGACGGATGATTGGGCCGATAATACTCGGCTACCTTTTCGTTTGCACGGTCAACGGCAAGCATATATTGCACGAAATCATTAGTTCCGATCGAGAAGAAATCTGCCTCCTGCGAGAGTTCATCAATGATTTCGATTACCGAGGGTAATTCCAGCATCAAGCCGATAGCAGGATTGTCATGGTATGGAAGGTTTAACCGTGCGAGTTCGTGCATGCAGTCAAATACAGTCTGCTTTGCCTCCTGGAATTCATCAAGTGACGAAATCATGGGGAACATTATACGAACGCTTGCTGCTTCTGAAGCCGCACGTAGAATTGCCCGCAACTGCTGCTTAAAAATATCCCTGTGACGGAGAGAAAAACGGATGGACCGAAGTCCGAGTTCGGGATTCGCCTCACCTGTCGCATCTGAATATGCAAGTATCTTTTCACCCCCGATATCCAGGGTCCGAATCGTCACATCACGTCCCTCCATCGCGTCAAAAAGCTTTTTGTAGATATAATACTGCTCTTCCTCAGAAGGAAAATTCGATCTGATGATGAATGGAAACTCTGTCCGGTAAAGGCCCACTCCTTCGGCTTTCAGGTCGCGTGCGAGCGGCAGCTCGCTGAGAAGATTGATGTTGGCCAGCAAACGCACACGTACGCCGTCTTTTGTGCTCGTCGCAGGAGACATTTCTTTCTTCATTTGTGTCGCTGACCTTTCCGCCTCGTTTCGAGATTCGAACTGTCCAATAACCTTTTCAGAAGGACGGACATATATGTTTCCGATCTCCGCATCCAGCAAAACAGGTGTATCTTCCGGAAGACTCAACAGTTCAGGTCTATCGGCGATGACAAGGGGAATCTGCAGCGATCGGGAGAGAATAGATACATGGGATGTGACGCCGCCGCTGACCAGGATAATTCCTTTTACGTCTTCGGATGCAAGTTTCAGAATATCAGATGGATAAAGCCCGCTTGCAATGACAATGCAACTCCTGCCTGATATGCGTTCCTCAGAAATCCTATCCTGAAGATTGAGAAGGATTCGACCCGCCAGATCCTCAATATCACTAACTTTCTCGCGCATGTAAACATGAGAACTCGATGAAAATATGGATATATAATGTCTTGCTACAGCTCTTACTGCCTCGGGAGGAGAGCTACCTTCTTCAATACGACGGACTATCTTCGTGATGAACTGCTCATCCTTCAAAATCATAAAGTGAGCGGTAAAAATCAACGAAGCACTTTCCACAAGACGCTCGGCAAATCGTGTTTGGAGATCTTTCAACTGGTCTGCTGTTGCCTGAACCGCACTGTAGAAGTCTTCCAGCGTACAAACGGGATCTGTATCAGGATCACCGGCAATCAAACTGCCATGACTTTTCCCGTAAACAGTCGAAGGGGCAAACGCATAACCCCCAGAAGCACTTTTTCCTTTAACAAAGCGCAAACTCGCGAAAAGGTCCTTCCCCGACGGCGGCAAATCCTGACGATTCATGTCCATCAGAAGACGCGCATTTTCAATGGCCCCGGCAAGCTGTGACGCGATCGCACGCAATGCCATAAGATCTATTTCTTCAAAGTAATTGATCTTCTCGTGCTGCACAACAAGAACACCGATCTTTTCGATACCCCTCTGGATCGGTATTGAGAGAAAGGATTCGAAGCGATCTTCGTCCGCTTCCTCAAAATACTTGAACTTTGGATTGCGGCTCGCGGACCCCTCACGG
This sequence comes from uncultured Syntrophaceae bacterium, assembly GCA_964552105.1. Lineage (GTDB taxonomy): Bacteria > Desulfobacterota > Syntrophia > Syntrophales > UBA6807 > CAZGAK01. Next base: position 582 of record CAZKGS010000031.1, on the reverse strand, counting down.
ATTGGCCGGAGCATCTCCAGTGTGGTTCCCACAAGTCCTTCGCCCAATCTCATCCGGATCACGCCGACAGCCTTCGGATTTAATCCAACGGTTGCCTTTAGCACGACTTCTTTTGATTTTTCATCGTAAAGATAAATCGAACAGACGTCTGCTTTCAGGTGACGGGCAACCATTATTGTCGTCTGTTGAAGGAAACTCTCAATATTTTCGCTTCCCGCAAGAAGGGCTGCCAGATCACCAACGTTACAAAGCAGATTGAAATGTTCTCTATCCTTTTTATTCATAATGTCTATTCTTCTCCATGAATTTTATGGCATTAAATTGATGGATGGAGCCAATCATTAGCCGGATGAAAGATTTCATAGAAAATGATATCACCAAACCACTTAAGTGTCAAAGAATGTTCATTAATTTACAAATTATATATGATTATGTCATGCCTTTCAAAGAAGAAGCATTCCAATTTCCTAATATCCGAAAATCGAGCCGTGTTCCTGATCCAATGATTTCAGCTTGACTATGGCACTGAACCAATGCTACGGATTTCTGCAAGACATGGAGAATGCAGAATTTTATCATTCG
>CAZKGS010000030.1:0-14462 GCA_964552105.1 uncultured Syntrophaceae bacterium | reverse complement strand
CATTCCCGACCTGAGCGTTCGACTGAGCTCACGCCGAAGTCGGGAATCTATAACTGCTTGTAATTACTGGATTCCAGCTTTCGCGGGAATTACATATTAGCGAGTTTTTGACTTTTTACGAAACCATCAAAGGTAATTATGTCCATTTAATATTCAATTATTTCGATGGAGGATTTTATGGAGACCTATTATAAACCGGAAGATCTTCTTAAATTTGAAGAAATTGGTAGAGAAGCCCCTGATCTAGGAAAGAAATTCTTTGATTACTACAACGCCGTATTCGCTGAAGGCGAACTCACCGAACGAGAAAAAGCCCTTATAGCTCTTGCCGTGGCCCACACAGTCCAATGCCCTTACTGCATCGATGCCTTCAGCCGGGCATGTCTGGAAAAAGGTTCCAACATGGGAGAGATGACTGAGGCTATCCATGTTGTAACCGCCATAAGAGGGGGTGCCTCGCTCGTGCATGGGATTCAAATGCGCAACATCGCTCAAAAATTATCCATTTAAAGAAAGCATATAGGAAAAGGGTGAATGCTATGCAGTTACCGGAAGGCACCGACAGCATCTCGGAAAAATTCATTCCGTCTATTGTGTCCTTTCAAGGGACTCTGTCCAGATACGGTATCAGATTGGAACGCGGGCAGACAACGACTATGCAGGTTAACATGGGTTTATTATGTAACCAGACATGCAGACATTGTCACCTTGAGGCCGGCCCGCAACGCACGGAGCTGATGGGCAAAAAAGTCCTGGATGAAGTCGTAGCCTTTGCTGAAAGGAGCCGGTTTGAAACTATTGATATCACTGGCGGAGCCCCGGAACTGAATCCGCATTTAGTTTCTATCATTGAGGAACTGGCTCCCCTTGCGCATAATTTCATGGTCCGGACTAACCTCTCCGCTCTTGAAAAAGTTGATACAAATCGGTTAATTAACGTATTTAGAGATCACGGGGTGATACTCGTTGCCTCCTTTCCTTCATTGAACCAGTCACAGACAGATTCTCAGCGAGGTAAAAATATCTTTCAGGCAAGCATTTCTATGTTACGGAAACTAAATGCCGTCGGTTACGGATTAGAGGGGACAGGCCTTGAACTCAATCTGGTATCAAACCCGACCGGAGCGTTTCTATCCGGATCTCAGTCCCAGACGGAGATGAGATTCCGCCAGGTCCTGGAGAAAAAATGGGGAATCTTTTTTAATCATCTTTTCAATTTTGCCAACGTCCCGCTGGGAAGATTTCGACAATGGCTTTTGCAATCAGGCAATTTTGAGGCATATATACAGAAACTTGTCTCTGCTTTCAATTCCTGTGCAATTGAAGGTCTAATGTGCCGCAGGCTTATCTCAATCTCCTGGGAAGGATATCTTTATGATTGTGATTTTAATTTAGCTAAAGGCATTTTCATGGGTGGGAGAAAAAGACACGTTTCTGAAATGCCCGGGCCTCCTGAGCAGTGGAGCCCCATTGCCACAGCCGATCACTGTTATACATGTACCGCGGGTGCGGGATTCACATGAGGCGGGACTATTGAGACCTGAGTTCAGGCCCGGGGTTTTGTGAAAGAATAAAAACTTATTGAGAAGGAAACCATGCTGCTGGCCGGTGATATTGGCGGAACTAAGACTAACTTAGGCATCTACTCGACTGAGAAGGGACCTCGAGAACCGATCTTCGAAACCACTTTTCCCAGTGGGAAGTATGCCAGTCTTGAAACACTTGTGAGTGAGTTCCTGTCGGAGGTTACCATAGAGATCGATCGTGCGAGCTTCGGGGTAGCCGGTCCTGTTGTGGAATCCAAGGCAAAAATTACTAACTTACCCTGGGTAATTGACGAGGCAAAACTCAGAGAGACGCTGAACCTGAAATCTGTGAGCCTGTTTAACGATCTAAAGGCCATTGCTTATGGTGTGCCTCTGCTTGAATCTGAAGATTTCCGCACCCTTAATGAAGGAGTACCGATTCTCAATGGCCCTCTGGCCGTCGTTGCTCCCGGTACCGGTCTCGGGGAGGCATTTCTCATATGGGATGGATTTCGTTACCGGGCATATCCTTCAGAGGGTGGACATGCTGATTTTGCGCCCAATAGTTCGTTGGAGATTGAATTATTGCGTTATCTTCAAGAAAAGATGGAGCATGTGAGCTATGAGAGTATATGCTCTGGCCACGGCTTGCCAAACGTGTATGGATATCTCAAGGACAGCGGTTACGCTGAGGAACCGGCCTGGCTGGCTGAAAAGCTGGCTGTAGAAGATGATCCAACTCCTCTTATTGTAAACGCGGCACTTGACACTGAGCAGCCATGTGAACTTTGTAAGGTTACACTTAGTATCTTCGTGTCCGCCCTCGGAGCGGAGTCTGGAAATTTGGCGCTCAAGGTAATGGCAACCGGGGGAGTGTACCTTGGCGGCGGTATCCCGCCGCGCATCATCTCGATACTCGAGGATAGACATTTTATGGAGAGTTTTACCCGGAAAGGGCGTTTTTCCGGGTTGGTATCCCGTATACCTGTGCATGTTATTACCAACCCTAAGATAGCGCTTATTGGCGCTGCGTTCCACGGTCTGGAAATATCTCAGGGTAGTATAAAGGAGGAGCCGTAATGAGTGAGCAAGAGTCGCTTGATCAGCAATGTATCAATACCATCCGATTTCTGGCGGCTGATGCGGTACAGAAAGCCAACTCAGGCCATCCCGGCATGCCAATGTGGGCCGCAGCAATAGCCTCTGCGCTATGGACAAAGCATCTCAAGCACAACCCTGAAGATCCTCTATGCGTAGATCGTGATCGCTTTATTCTTTCGGAGGGCCACTGGACACTTGATGTACCTTTCGTTGTAGATGCCGGTGCAACGGTGCTGATTGCCGGATCGAGTATTTACAACGAGAAGGGATCAGTCGCTCAAAATGTGGCGGCACTTCGGTAAAGTATAAAAAATAGAAGCCAGAAGAAAGGAGATCGATCATGGAAATGGCAATGGTTGGCTTGGGTCGAATGGGTTTGAATATGACCACCCGGCTCCTGCGTGGAAATCACCGTGTTGTCGCGTATGATTTGATAGAATCTGCCGTTCAAACTGCTGAGGCACAGGGAGCGGAGGGGGCACGAAGCCTTGAGGAAATTAAAAATAAACTCTCGACACCACGCGTTGCATGGGTAATGGTTCCTTCAGGGGATCCGACAGAAAAGACCATAGCGGCCCTTTCCGGAGCATTAGAAGCCGGCGATATCATTATCGATGGTGGCAACAGCAATTACAAGGGCTCCCAGCGTCGTGCTGCCATGCTCAAGGAGAAAGGCCTTCACTTTGTGGATGTGGGAACCAGCGGAGGAATCCGGGGCCTTTCCGAGGGCTATAGCATGATGGTAGGTGGTGAAAAAACCGCTGTTGAACAACTGCGTCCTATTTTCGAAACCCTGGCCCCTGATGTGGACAAGGGCTGGGGACATGTTGGTCCCGGTGGCGCCGGCCATTTCGTCAAGATGGTTCATAACGGCATAGAGTACGGATTGATGCAGTCCTACGCTGAGGGTTTTGAGATTTTGAAAAGTAAAAGGGATCTTACTCTTGACCTGTATCAGATCGCGGAAATCTGGCGATATGGCAGTGTAGTACGTTCTTGGCTCCTTGATCTGATCACCGAGGTACTGGCCGAAGATCAGGACTTGAGTGCTATCGAGGGTTGGGTCGCGGATAGTGGAGAGGGGCGATGGACAGTTGCCGATGCTATAGATCTTGATGTCCCGGCACCGGTTATTACCATGTCTTTGCTCATGCGGGTCATTAGCCGTCAAAAAGAAAGCTATGCGGCCAAAGTGCTCGCGGCGATGCGCAACAAATTCGGGGGACATGAGGTGAAACCTAAACCCGAATGCATTTGATGGTGAGCGAAGTGTCTTGTGGAGAATCAGCTATTGTAAGTGAGTTGCCCTATGCAGAGTGATTAAGGGGGAATAATCCGGTGGTGCGAAGATAACTCATTGTCCGTGGACAGGTTGTTGTATGCTTGTTTTTTTCAAAAAAGTGTTTCAGGTCTTCTACGGTGTCAACGTCTCTCCATAAACTTAAAAGGTGAGTACTCGTGTGATATTTTCTTAAAATGTCGGTTGTTTCCACCAGCACTTTATCGGTGCTCCACTGGATACTTCTGAACGCCTCCGGTAAAAAGCTGTCACTGCGAAACCCGACAAGGTAGTAACCACCGTCGATAGATGGGCCGATAACACACTCGGAACCGTTAAGAAGACTGAATGCGTCGCCGATAAGCTCAGATGGAAGATCCGGTGCGTCGCTACCTATCAAAATGACACGGTGAAATCCTTTTGCGAATGCCTTATAAAAGCAGTGTTCCATTTTTTGGCCCAGATCATCTCCCTTTTGTGATAAATAGCAGTGGTTTTCTCCCAAGATTACTTTCAAGTCACTCAGGGCATCTTCCGGATAAAAGCAGATCAGGAAAGGAAGGGCCTCTTTCTCTAATTTTGAGAGCATGTCAAGAACAAAGTTCCTATAGATATCACGTGTTACTGTTTCACCTATAGCACTTGCCAGGCGGCTCTTGACCGGTCCTTTTTCAGGATTCTTTACAAAGAAGAGTAAGCACCTATCGCCCATTATTCATCCCTTTATTAAGGCGTTGAAAGATAATCAACAGGAAGGAATTGTCTTCAAGAAGTAATTCCCCCTACTTGACAGATAAAGAACGTCCGCCCTTTTTCTTTTGAGATGTATATTATATCTCATTAATATTTAAATTAAAAATATTACCCGGTGTAGGTATAAATAATACAAAGGAGGAACCAGATGTCCAGAATCTTTGCCGATTATACGGAAAAAGCTAAACGTATACTTGACGATAACCGGACAGGGTCATCGACGAGACCGGCTCCGTCGCTCTACCCCCATCAATGGAACTGGGATACGGGCTTTATTGCGATCGGGAGATCCCACTACGATACTGCCCGGGCTATTGAGGAGATTGAAACACTTTTCGAAGCTCAGTGGTCCAACGGTATGCTGCCACAAATTGTCTTCAACCCTCAAAAATTGGGCCACTACTTCCCTGAGCCTGATTTCTGGCAGACGGAACGTTCACCCCACGCCCCCTCTGGTAAACTCACCTCGGGGATTACGATGCCTCCGATTCAGGCTATTGCTGTCGAGAAAATTTACCAGAACGCCCGTCAACCCCGAAGAGTCCGGCCCTTTCTTGAGAGGATCTATCCGAAGCTCCTGGATCTTCACACCTATTTTTACAGGGAGCGGGATCCTGACGGGGAGGGACTGGTCTATATTCGACACCCCTGGGAGTCCGGAATTGATAACTCGCCAACCTGGGATGTGCCACTTAAAAAGATTGCTATTGACAAGGCATCGCTTCCGTCTTACATCCGTAAAGACCTCGAACATGGGGTAGATCCCGGGATGCGTCCCAGCGATGACGATTATGACCGCTACATATTCCTGGTTGATCTGTTTCGTATGTGCGACTATGACGAGTCTCTCATCCGGAAATCATGCCCGTTTCTTGTTCAGGGTCCCCTCTTTAATTCTATTCTTTGTCGAGCCAATGAGTCACTTGCCAGGATTGCTGAGATTATTGAGGAACCCTCTGAAGTGCCGCATTCATGGGCCATGAAGACCGCGGAGGCTATCCGAAATAAACTCTGGCACGAAGAACACGGAATGTTTGATGCCTTCGATCTTGTGTCAGGGGAGTTGATCGAAGTAGACTCCGCCGCGGCTTTTATGCCTCTTTATGCCGGTGCTCCCACGCGGGAGCAAGCGGAAAGACTCTATAGCAGCCTTAATGCCGCCTCCTTCTGTGCCTTGCACCAGGGTAACTGTTTCTCCATTCCCAATTACGATACCAGTAAGGAAGGCTTCGGCCGAACCAATTACTGGCGTGGTCCCATATGGATCAACATAAACTGGATGCTCGCCCATGGGCTGAGACGGTACGGCTATACCTTGAAGGCCGACTCCCTGCAAAAAGATCTCTTACAGCTTCCAATCCGGTTCGGGTTTCATGAGTACTTTGACTCCTTTGATGGAACAGGTTACGGTAGCAATAACTTTAGCTGGACTGCGGCACTTTTCATTGATCTTGTGAGCGACTTTTATGAGACCGAAAAATATGGATGGAGTATTTCGAGACGAATCAAGGGTTTAATTACCGGAGATACAATTCTGAACGTCGGAAGCGAGATGCCGGACATCGATCCGGATACGCTCGCGGGGGAATTGATGCTGCGAATCAGAATGCTTCGGGATAGGTTTTATGATACTAACCGCGGGACGTTTGACTACCAGCACCTGAAAGACTCACCTGAATTCCACCACTACCGTATTCTCACCAATGGCCTTCGGGAGTTCAAAACAACCTGTCTCGTCGGGCGTAAGGAGAAACTGGCATTCTGGATAAACCTTTACAATAGTATTGTCGTAGATGGGATCGTAACACTCGGGATCAAGCAATCGGTGCAGGAAGTACCGGAGTTTTTTCGAAAAGTAAAGTATGCAATCGGGCCACATCTCTTTTCTGCAGACGACATTGAGCACGGGATTCTCCGGGGCAACGTCAGCCCGTGGTTCTTTCCCTTTCGTCCTTTCGGAGTCCGGGACCCACGAAGGGCATTGATTCTCACACCGGTGGATCCACGCATCCATTTTGCCCTGGTATGTGGTTCGAGATCCTGTGCCCCCATTGAATACTACGATGACAAACGTATATACGATCAGCTCGACGAGGCAGCCATAAGTTTTGTAAACTCCTCTGAAGTTATGGTGCTGCCGGAAGAGGGCAAGGTGCTCCTTTCAGAGATATTTCGGTGGTATGAAAGCGATTTTGGTGGCAAAGGCGGTGTGACGGACTTTATTTTTGACTATCTTGTCGATGCAGAGGCCCGGGATTTTCTGCGGAAAAATTACGCAAGCCTTAAGCTCGAGTATTTACACTATGACTGGAACCTGAACAGGTAGCGGGACTGATCGGAATCAGACAAGAGTGAAGCGGCACCTTTATCCAATACGACCATTAAGGACGCATTCTCCGGTTTGACCAGGGCTGCCGGTAAATTGCTGGCCTCATTTTCAAGCATATCCTTTACTGCACGGGCCTTATCTTCGCCGCTGATAAGAAAGATAATATGTTTTGCGTTGTTCAGTACCGGAAAGGTAATGCTTATCCGTTCGCTGGGAGATTTGTCGGCAATAACGGGAATTACCAGGCGTCTGTCTTCTTTAATTGATGATGTTCCTGGAAAAAGAGAAGCTGTATGCCCATCTTCCCCCATTCCCAGCATAATGAGATCAAACCCGGGAATTTTGTCGTTCAAAATATGAAAAAAGCTCCGGATAACTTCTTCATATTTCCTTGCTGCCTTATCTAACGTGTCTTCATTTGTTTGAATCGGATGCACGTTTTCTTCGGGGATAAGTATGTAGTTCAACAGGGTTTCTCGAATCAGACGATAATTGCTCTCTTTATCATACTGAGACACAAAGCGTTCATCAGCTAAAAAGATGTGCGTTTTATCCCATGGTAATGGCTGTTTACAGGTGGAAAGAGTCTTATAGAAATCGACAGGGGTACTGCCTCCTGAGAGGGCTACACTGAAATACCCTTTATCTGTGATTGATTGTGATGATATTTCAACCCATTTTTTTGCGGCAAAATGAGCAGCAACCTCATTATTAGAAAAGATAAATATGCCTCTGTTTCTGCTCACGTAAACCCTTTTTACCCTGACCTGCAAATGAGTAAGGTGCCAGTGGACCAATCACAGGTTCGCCCAAACCCGGCCATCTTGCGTCAATAACTCATCTGCCTTTTTCGGTCCCCAGCTTCCTGCCGGGTAGTCAGGGAAATTTTTCGCCGGCATGGCTTCCCACTGTGAAATAACTGGATCTACCACTGACCACATGGCTTCTACACCGTCTTGACGAGCGAAAAGTGTCAAATCTCCTTTTAAACAATCTATGAACAATCTCTCATAGGCATAGTGGCGCTCAATGCTAAAAGAATCCTCATAGCTGAAGTCCATAGTTACCGTGTAAGGTTGGTTACCCACTCCGGGGTATTTGACACTTAAACCCAGGGATATTTCTTCCCGGGGTTGGATGCCGAATATGAGGCGATTGGGTTCTATCACATCACAGGTGCGCCCGAAGAGCCTGAGGGGTGGTTGTTTAAATTGTACAGATATCTCGGAGACGCGCTTTGGCAGGCGCTTACCGGTCCTGACGTAAAAGGGAACACCGGCCCAACGCCAGCTATCTATATAGAGCTTGGCTGCAAAGAAGGTGGGTGTATCTGAATCGACGGCCACATCATTTTCTTCCCGATATCCGGGAACCGCCACATCGCCTACCTTTCCCGGGCCATATTGTCCTCTTACCGTAAACGCGTCAATGTACTCTTCATCCATGGGACGAATAACCCGGAACACCTTCACTTTTTCATCACGAATTAAATCCGCCTCAAAGCCCACAGGTGGTTCCATTGCTACGAGGGCGACAAGCTGCATTATGTGATTCTGCACGATATCTCTCACCACACCGGTCTGTTCGTAAAAGAGCCCCCGATGCTCTATGCCAGACTGTTCGGCCACGGTAATTTGTACGTGATCGATATAGCCTCTGTTCCACAGGGGTTCAAAGATGCTGTTGGCAAAACGAAAAAATATGATATTTTGTACGGTCTCTTTACCCAGATAATGGTCAATGCGATAAATTTGTTTCTCTTCGAATACCCCTAAAACAGTTCGATTCAGCTCCACTGCTGAAGCCCTGTCACGTCCAAAGGGTTTTTCCATGACGATCTTAGGCGCGAAGTTTTCTTCACAAAATTTGTGCTGTCCTAATTTAGTGATAATCAGGGGGGCGGCTGAAGGCGGAACAGCCAGATAAAAAATTACCTCTTTTTTGCCATTCTGTTTTGATTGACATATCTCACCGATACGGTCATATAACTCTTTGTAGCCTTCGTCGTTTTTAAAATCCGAAGAGATGTGAAAAAGGTGTTTGCTAAATTCATCCCATCCACTCCGGGTAAAAGAGTCTTGAGCAAACTCTTGTAATGACTCTTGCGCAAGCTTACGAAATTCCTCATCAGACATCCCGGGCAGTCCAACTCCCACGATAGAGAAATCCCCGGATAGCCTACCATCTTTGCAAAGGTGATACAGAGAAGGTAGAAGCATGCGTTTGCTCAGATCTCCCGTTCCGCCAAAGATAACTATCGTAAATGGTTCAAGCTTGATATCTTCGACGAGGACCTCGCATGTTTGCAAAAAATTGCTTCCCGGAACAGAAATGTCCTGTTGTTGGTTCATGGTGAAATCCTTATCAAAAGTGCCTATTAGTATAGCAAAAAAAAATATACTTGCCAAGTCATTCTACACAGTTTAAAATATCCAAAGGTTTTAGTCTACGGCACGCGAAACTGCTCCACACAAGGTAGGCGTAAATAGTATTACCACTGATCCTCTTAAGACACCTGTCAATAAACCTGCGTATTCTACTTCCGAGGCCGAAGCTAAACTATTTGTATTGATTCCATACGTCAGGAGGCTGATCGAGGTATAATACAATCATTATCGAACAGTTCCGATACCCTTCCCATCTGAGTGGGGTCCGTGAGAACCGCCTTAAAGTTAAGCTGTATGAAAAAGTGTTGTAATGACCTGCTCAAAGAAATTTTCATTCGGTCAACGGGCGGGCCGTTAGGGGGCAAGCAATGGAAGAGATAAAAAGGCGCAATACTTATACTAAATGTATGGTCTGCATGGCTCTGATTGTCGTATTGCTGCCGAGTATATGTGTCCAGGTTTCGTCAACCGCCTTTGCTTCCGGCTTCTCCTATAAAACCTATCAGCAATTTCTCGATAAGTATGTAGTACCGGGAAAATACGTCGCGGACATCAAGCTAAATGTGGTCGATTACGATTCGATTCAAAGGGATCTGGGGATGCCCGAATCCCTTTATGAACAAATTTTGAAACAATTACTCGATTTCGATCCGGAAGTGCTCCTGAACAGAGAAGATCGGATTGCTTTTTGGATCAATGCCTATAATATCGGTGCTATCAAAATGATCATCGATCATTACCCGGTTGACAGCATCCGCAGCTGGAAGATCAACTGGTTGAAGAACCCGTGGGATAAGAATATCCTCACAATCGGAAACAAGACATATAGTCTTGGTCAGATAGAACATGCCATTCTGATAGGAAAGTATGGAGAGCCGTTGATCCATTTTGCTATTGTTTGTGCCTCACTGAGTTGCCCTGAGATCAGTCCTCAGGTATATGAAGGTGCCCGGTTAATGGAACAGCTGAGTAGACAGGCTCGACAATTTGTGCGCGACCGAAAGAAAGGTTTGTGGATACGAAAAGAGCAGGGAGAAGTGTTTTTCTCAAAAATTTTTCAATTTGACAAAGTGACCTTTCCCGGTGGGGCTGAGGATGCAATCCCTCTTATCACAAGGTTTATAGAAGATGAAGAGGACCGTGAATATCTGCAGTCGGGAAACTTCAAGATCAAGTACCTTGACTATAACTGGAACCTCAATACTCTGTCAGAAGCTCATTAAAGGAAGCGGCATAAACTCATTCAGTAGATTCGCTCATTGCAATCGTATGCACTTGTTATGAACACTACACGATTCTCAATAATTGTACCTGTGCTCCATGAATCCGATAAGATTAATTTTCTGATCGGTCATATTAATAGTTTAGAGTGTAGCGAGGAGGTCGAGGTTGTCGTTGTCGATGGAAGCGCCGGGGAAGATACCATAGAAGCTATTAAAAGCGAAGGGGTGATAAAGCTAAGGGCTGAGAAAGGACGTGGAAAACAAATGAATGCGGGGGCGTCTATTGCCGGAGGAGAGATATTGATTTTTCTTCACGCTGACACTGAACTGCCCGCTGGTGCTTTTGCGAAGATTGACGCTGCCATGAAACACGAAAAGTATGTGGGGGGTGCCTTTGAGCTTCGCATAAAATCGGAAAAATTCCTGTACCGACTATTAGCCCGCCTGGCATCCATTAGATGCCGTCTTACCAAAATTCCATATGGAGACCAGGCGATATTTATAAGGAGTAATTATTTCAAAAGGATAGGGGGTTTTAAAGAAATACCACTTATGGAAGATGTTGAGCTGATGAGGAGGATAAAGCGTATTGGGGACAAAATATGCATACTCAAGGATCATGTGTCAACCTCAGCGCGAAGATGGAATGAAGAGGGTTTTTTCTTCGGTCTATTGCGAAATGCCATACTTTTTGTCCTGTACATTCTCGGTGTTTCACCCCACAGATTAGCACGATTCTACAAAAACGAATATAAAGATAGCAGGGTGTTAATTCAGGATAGTAATTATTCGAAATGAGTTTTTACGTTTTGAAAAAGTTATAAAGCCTTTATGAAAGGCACTGAGGAGATATCTTTGAAAATTAAGAAAGTGAGTCGATAACATGTGGCGGCCAATATTATTAATGGGTGTTGTTGCGACCATTATTGTTCTTTCTTATGTGCTGGGCATTGGTGAAAAACTGGGGGCGCTCCGGGAGTGGATTCAGTCACTTGGTGCCCTGGGTCCCTTTGTTTTCGTGCTTATTTACACCGGTGCGGTGATCGCGGCCCTCCCGGGCTCTGCTATTACTATAATTGCGGGCGCAATTTTCGGATCTGTCGTAGGGGTCATAGTGGTTAGCATAGCCTCGACATTAGGGGCAAGTCTTGCATTTTTAATAGGCAGATATTTTGCCCGTGATGCCACGGCAAAATGGCTTTCAAAGAGAGAAACATTCAAGAAGCTCGATGATCTGACAGAAAAACACGGTGCTATCGTTGTAGCGCTTGTACGAATTGTCCCGATCTTCCCCTTTAATCTTGTCAATTATGGATTCGGATTAACCAGTGTCCGTTTCTGGACATACGTGCTGTGGTCCTGGATTTGTATGCTGCCGGGAACTGTTCTTTATGTGGTGGGAACAGACGCTGTTTCGCAGGCGATAATACAGAAAAAGGTGCCCTGGACTCTTGTCGGTGTAGTGGTCGTCGTTGGTATAATTCTGGTAATACTCGCAAAGTTAGCTCGCAAAAGACTTCATGAGGAGGAAGAAGCACCCTCCATGGCTGACTCGGGCAAGAGTCCTGCTGAGTGATCTACTATGCACGGACCCGGAGCTTATACACCGACAGGAAAAACAAGGCATTCCTGATGAGCATACCACGTAAAAAGGATACTTCTCGGAAGAAAGGAGAATAACGATGGCAACATATGATTATGATCTTGGTATTATCGGAGGTGGGGCGGCCGGCCTTACTGCGGCGGCAGGTGCCGCGCAGTTCGGTGCCAAAGCAATTATTGTTGAAAAGTATAAAGAGCTGGGTGGTGACTGCCTTCACTTCGGGTGTGTTCCTTCCAAGACGCTGATCCGTACAGCCGGAGTCTGGCAACTCGCGCGCAGGGCAAAAGATTTCGGACTTCCAGGCCTGACGCTGCCACCTGTAGACCTTGGGGCGGTAATGGGTCGAGTGCAATCGGTTATCAGCAAAATCCAGAAACATGACTCAACGGAAAGATTTTGTGGTCTCGGGGCGGAGGTACGGTTCGGACAACCCACCTTTGTTGATGATCATGTGGTTAAGGTTGATGGCGTAAGTCTTTCGGCAAATGCCTGGATTATCTCCACTGGTTCGAGCCCTGCGCTTCCACCTGTGGAAGGGCTTGCTGAAGTGCCATACTGGACCAATGAAACCGTCTTTTCACAGAGTACTCTGCCCTCCCGCTTACTTGTGCTGGGAGGGGGGCCGATCGGGCTTGAGATGGCGCAGGCCTTTCAGAGGCTCGGGTCTCAGGTAACCGTGGTGGAATTTATGGAACAGATTTTGGGTCCGGAGGACGACGATATTGCCGTGATTCTGAGAGGCCGACTTGAGGAAGAGGGCATGAAAATTCTTACCGGCACCAAGGCGGTGAAAGCGAAATCAAGTGGCTCAACAATTCACCTCACCGTAGCACCGGCCAGTGGCGAAGGGGAAATGACTGTTCTGGAGGCGGACGCCCTTATCGTTGCCACAGGACGTAACCCGAGCGTGGAGGACCTTGGACTTGATGCTGCCGGTGTCGAATTTAATCCCCGCGGAATCCCCACTGACGCGCGAATGAGAACCAACAATCGACATATTTACGCCTGCGGTGACGTAAACGGTCAGTTTCCTTTTACCCATGTAGCCGGGTATGAAGCGGGAATCGCACTGAGCAACGTAATTCTGAGACTTCCCCGCAAGGCCGATTATACAAAAGTGGCATGGTGTACCTACACTGATCCGGAGATAGCGAGCATCGGCCTCAATGAAAAGCGCGCGAAGAAAGACAATGTTGAGTATCAGCTTTTTGAAGAACAATTCAGTGAGAATGACAGGGCCCTCGCTGAAGGAGAAGAGCTGGGCAAGATCAAGGTGCTGTTGAGCAACAAAGGAAAGATACTGGGTTGCCAGATTATCGGGCCTCACGCGGGGGAACTCATTCACGAGTGGGTTGCTGCCGTATGGGGTGGGGTAAATTTGTCGACACTGGCAGGAGCGATTCATGTCTATCCCACCCTCTCGGAGATTTCAAAGCGAGCTGCAGGGAGCTATTTTGCTGAAAAGCTCTTTAGCGAACGAACCAAGAGTTTGCTCCGACTTTTCTTTCGCCTCAAGGGCAGGGCGTGCACCCTGCCTGAGGGGGTTGAATGAACAGGCAGTTAAGTAAAAAACAAACCAGTAAATTCGGGGGACATCCATACTTATTTCTCATCTTTCCTGTTTGATAATGAGCCGCTAATAAGTATACTGTCTTCTGTCCCCCGAATTAATGATGAGAGGTCTGCTCGAATTATGCCTGAAAATGGCATCCATCTCCAGGTATTACACCGATGTCATATTTTTACCTTTTTGGTATAGTTCACCAATCCACCCGCATTTATCAGTTCTCTCATAAAATTCGGGATCGGGTGTGCTGAAAACGTTTTTCCGCTGCCGATGCTTTTAATTTTACCAGTCGCAAGATCGACGGCGATCTCCTCTCCTTCCGATAAGCCTTCGGTTGCCTCTTCCGATTCAAGAAGCGGCAGACCTATGTTAAATGCGTTCCGGTAAAATATTCTTGCAAAGCTTTTGGCGATAATCATGCTGATGCCGGCCTCTTTGATGGCAAGAGGGGCATGCTCACGTGATGAACCGCAGCCGAAGTTCCTTCCCGCAATCAGGATGTCGCCGGAGGAGACAGACGCGGCAAAATCCGGCCTGACATCGATAAAACAGCTCTTCGCCAGCTCAGATCCATCCGAGATATTGAGATACCTTGCCGGAATTATCAGGTCAGTATCAATGTCATTGCCAAACTTCCAGACTTTTCCTTGAAAATTCATTTAAAATACCTCTATTACACATGACCCCGCCAAGG
>CAZKGS010000029.1:0-15092 GCA_964552105.1 uncultured Syntrophaceae bacterium | reverse complement strand
GAGAAAAAAGCCAGGTTTCAAAATGAGATCACCTACTTCAGATCACGACATGCACTATTACTAGAGCAGGGTGGCCCATATTATAATCCGAATTTCACTCGAAATAGTGAAAATATGGCTATCTGTATAAATCATAGAGAACTACCAGTAATTGGAGGGTCAAATAGAAAAACGTATAATATGGAATCTGATGCGTGAGTTACTTTCTTTTCAGGATTGCAATCATCTCATCAGCATGGTATACCAAAGAAAGAAGGTGAAATGGTTCTGATCTGCAAATCCTCCCTAAAAAGTCCAGAAAACTCCCACCATCCCAGACGTGAAAGTGAATACTATATTTATTCTCTGCAAGTTTCTTCGCTTCTTGATAACAGGTTTCATCCGAATTGTTCATCACCAATCTGGAAAAATCCAGATAATGTTCAGAACGTGAGATATCCGGCCCGGTAATATAATCCTGCTCAAAATGTTCCCATGTTGTTACTTCACGCATCCTATCAAAGGTTTTTTCTTTATTCGGGACAGCAAGATATAGGATGCCATTTGTTTTTAAAACTCGGGAGAAGGATTTCAAGGTCATGAGGGGATCTTCGCAATGCTCTAGGAAATGGTTAGCAATCACAAAATCACAACAATCATCTCGTATCCTGGCCAACTGTTCACCATCATCAATAATATCAGGAACGGTAAGAGGTACCGATTTCAGTTCTGGGTAATGTTTTTGAAGATCATCTAAAGACAGACGATCGATATAGGTAACTATCGAGCAATGAAATACAGGGAGGGGGCGATTCAAGGCCCCAATCTCAATGCCTGCTCCTTTAATATAAGTAAAAGAGAGTTGTTCACGAATAGATACCTTTTTCAAAAAAAGATTTTCAGTTATCAGAAGAATCGAAGACGTAAGGTGATGCCATGCAGGGATATTGAATGGAAACATAAGAAAATTTCTGATGTACATAGTGAAACCGAAATATTTCAATCTTTGCGGGTTTGATGAATACAGTACGAGCAACAGTACATAAATTATGCAACAAAAACAAGATGGGGATATTGTAGTATATCAATATTATTTTGTGAGTATTGTGAAATAACACGACGGTAAAATTCAATTTGCAAGTAATTATTGCAGAAATATACCATTTTTGTTTCCTTTGTTCAACACCCCCTACCATCAAGCACAATGATTCAGGATCACCACCCAAAAATTTCATTTAAAAAGAGGGTACCTGAAAAATCACGTAACGCTGTTCAAATTGTATGGCATCTACCCTAATAAGCAAGAATATAAAGGAAAAAAAGAAAGGTATTATTATTATGGACCGTCTCAACATCACGGTATCCGGTGAAGTACAGCGTGTAGGATATCGGGATCGGGTGAACAGGATTGCCCGCTCATGCCATATTACCGGTATAGTCCGGAATTGTGAAGGATATGATGTGGAGATTTTTGCAGAAGGCAAAAAAGAAGATCTGAAGGCATTTACATCTGCGATAAGAATCGATGCAGATCCAATTCATGTAGAATCAATCGATATTGTGCCAGGAACATATGAAGGAAAATGGAAATATTTCGAGATAGAGCGGGGAGAACCAAATGAGGAACTTGGTGAACGTCTTGATGTCGCCCTTACGTATCTGATTCGGATTGATACAAATAGTCAACGTTCTGTAGAAATTGGAGAACAGATGCTTCAGAAACAGGACTCTACACTTGAAAAACAGGATTCAATGCTTGAAAAACAGGATTCAATGCTTGAAAAACAGGATTCAATGCTTGAAAAACAGGATTCAATGATCTCCCTTCAAAAAGATACGATTCACGAAATACAAGAAATGCGGGATGATTTCAAAGATACCCTCCAGAGTAAGTACCAATGCATTGAACAACAATTACATGAAATTCAAACAGTACTCCGGAACGCTGGTATGATGAGTTAGTTTGTGCAGGATGCATAGGATACCATTGACAAAGTGACTGAAGTCCTAAATCAATCAGATACTGGTATGAGATCTGACATTGAAATAGTATCATCTAATAAAATACCACTTATATCAATACATAAAACCCGTATATCGTATAGGGAACTTAAATGCTACTGATTGCGTTTCATCTTTCTACTGCAGAACCCTCTTGGAATAATCAGAGGGAAACACGGGTTATTCCAGGACGTGCTCGCCTATCGCACAGATAAATTAAGGCAAACTTTCTTAAACGATATGCCATCAACTCTATTATCAGAAACTAAAGTACCTGAATGATGCAAGTAACAATCATGTAATCGAAAAGGGAGAATATAGAGGAATGAATAGTGATATTCAATGTAGTACTTCATCCGGACTTTTCAATATAACAGATATAAAAGAGCTTGGATTAGAGACATAATGATAATAGAACATACCGGTACATGATATCACAGATACAGACAGGGGTTCTGCTCCTCAATTGGGATAACAATGAGAACATTCTTTGTCATGTGGATGAATTAACGAACTGGAATGCCCCCCCATCCATTATAATTGTTGATAATGCATCAAAAACTGATATTTCAGGCATCATTACGAAAACATTCCCTGAAGTAACAATCATCAAAAATTCGGTGAACCTTGGTTTTTCAGGAGGGAACAACATCGGATTTCAGTACTGCATCACAGAGGGGTATGAATATATTCTTCTCCTGAATCATGACGCTGACATATCAGAGGAGATAGTGTATACCCTTCTGGAAGAAATGAAAAGTGAACCGAGGATTGGTGCTATCGGTCCTTGTATTCAGGAAGGATCGAAACGGTATGTGGGGGGGAGAAATATTGCTCATTACCCGACGACAAGGATTCCATTTGACCCATCCGGCCCTCTTTTACGAGAGGTTGATTACCTGCCAGGAGCAGCATGTATCCTTCGAGTATCAGCCCTTGAAAAAGTAGGAGTGTTTGATGAGAGATACTTCTTCTCTGGAGAGATGGCAGATCTCTGCCTTCGAATCCGTGACTTTGGATATTCGTGTGTTGTTCATACGGGAGTCTGTATGACACATGATATCAAACAAAATACTCCGATGAGAGAGAGGATCCATCTCTATTATTCGGTGCGAAACAGGTTTCTCTTTATCAGGAAACATGAAAGATATGTCTCCTTGTGGATGGTTATTTGGATTGTTTTTGCATTATGTCTGATTTTGGGAGTTATTATCAAGAAAAAACCCCATTCTGCTAAAGCAGCACTGTTGGGCATCTGTGATGGATTGATCGGGAGATTTGGAGATCACAATGAATATTTCACCCATTGATTGTACTGTTATCATTCCCAACTGGAACGGGGAGAAATGGCTCCCCCTATGTCTGGATGCCTTACAGCAGCAACAATACCAGAACTTCCGGACATTGGTTGTGGACAATGGTTCAAAGGATCGGTCCCGGATATTACTTCAGACCACCTACCCATGGGTTGAGAGTATTCTGCTCCCTTATAACCAGGGTTTTGCATCAGCAGTCAATATAGGAATCCGGGCAGCACATACCAAATATATAGTTCTTTTAAATAATGACACCATCCCATCAACAGGCTGGCTATTTAATCTTCACAACATCATCAGATTAGCATCACCTGATATTGGATCACTCGCCTCATGCATGGTGATGATGGACAATCCCCTCCTGATAGATGATGCAGGAGATACACTCACCTGGTTTGGTTCAGCAATCAAACGCGGTCATGGTTGTCCGATAACAGAATATAGTCAACCAGTAGAGGTTTTTTCCGCTTGTGCTGGTGCAGCATTGTATCGACGTTCAGCTTTATTGGAAACGGATCTGTTTGATGAAAAATTTGAGTCCTATCTTGAAGACGTAGATCTGGGTCTCCGTCTTCGTATAGCAGGATATCGGTGTTTATATGTCCCAAATGCAGTAATCATGCATAAAGGACATGGATCTGGAATACACAAAAAGACATACATTATACACATGACCAGAAATCGATTGCTATTATTTCTTAAAAATATCCCTTTTTCTCTTTTAGTAAGAAATGCACTTATACTGATTACGGGTCAGATTTGGTATATAGCAGTATATCACAGTTTTTTTGCATCACTGATAGGATATTATTTATTTATCGGTATGCTCCCTTCGGTAATTCTCGAACACCGCATGCTGATAAAAAAACGGCATCTCTCTATTAAACAGATTCAATTACTAATAACAATTAAAAACCCGAATAAAACATGAAAATGGTATATCATATTACACTCACTCCTCCCCGCATACCCGGAACAGATGCTGTATATCAGGAAGTAGAACTACTGAACAAAACGTTCGGTACAGAAATCATCAGATGGTACCCGTTTTCAACCTATACTCCATTTTTCCCCGCTTTTTTATTTGGACTCCATAATCTGGCTGATATCTGGAAAAAAGAACAGGATTGTGATATTCACCATATCTTTCATTCTATCTGGTACCCCTTCCCTCTTCTTTTCATACTCAGAAAGCCAATTGTGTTCACAGTAGCAGGAGGCCTTACATATTCCCCCCAATATGCGCCAATGAAAAAAATTCACCTGGTGCTTGCATCAGAGCACGAACAACAGCAGGCAGAAAAGAAAGGATGGAAGAATACTTCTGTAGCATATCCAGGAATAGATACCAGAGCACTCTGTTCTGTCCCACCCCCCCTAAAAAATGGTGAATTTGTCCTCCTTGCCGGTTCAGCCCCATGGGAAAAAACAAAGTTCACACAAAAAGGGTTTGATCTGATGCTCAAACTGGTTAAAAATAATCCCAATATCAGACTTGTCACCCTCTGGAGAGGAATCTTATATGAAGAGTGGAAGGCTATGATCGAGGAGTATGGAGTGGCTGACCGGGTAGACGTCTACAATTCCTGGGTTGATATCGCTGCTATCATGCCAAAGGTTCATGCAGCCATCGTCCTTGCAGATCAGGGGGGGATTGTAAAAGCCTGGCCACATTCGCTTCTCGAAGCACTGACAGCAGGACGGCCGGTCATTATTAGCAGAACAATCCCGATGGCATCCTTTGTACAGGAACAGGGAAATGGCGTAATCATTGAGACGATGAGATATCATGATCTTGAACAGGCAGTGCACACGCTTATCAGAAATTATGAACAATATCAATATTCTGCATCTCAAACAGGCCATCTCTTCTCATCTGCAAGAAATATTGCTGCATATCAGGATATTTACACAAAAGTTCTGGCAGAAATTAAATGAATCAAAGGAAAATGCATGCGAAATGAAAGAGACGGAGATGGTACCGAATTTTCCCCCCTGTCCGATAAATACCCTTTCTTTTGCGTAGTAGTACTGGAAATCCCCGAATTACATCCATCTTAGCCCTGATAACGATATCCCCTCTCCCCTGATATAGATAGTATAACACAGCGAGTACATTTCGTCCGATAATGAAAGGAAACGAGAATATAAGAAGAAAATTAGGATAGTCTTTCAGAACATACCAGAGGGTATTTCTGTGCAGATAATAGAGTGCCATATCACTGGTCCTTCCCACAGTTCCCCCGTGATAATGAATTACCACAGCACCTGGTTCATACCAGCAGCTATATCCGGCTAACCTGGCTCTGAAAGCAAGATCTGTCTCTTCTACAAAGAGAAAAAAATCTTCGTCAAAACCGTTTGTTTTTTCAATCAATTCCCTGCTGAAGAGTGCTGCTGCCCCATAGGGACCAAACACTTCACAAGGAATATCATATGGGTACAAATCTCTCTCTCCTTTCCCTCTTTCCCAGGAAGAACCACTCAATGACGCACAGCTCCCCGCAGCTTGTAACGAACCATCAGGATAGATAATTTTTGGGGCATACATACCATATTCCGGCCTTTTTATTGCAGAAGAATACATAACAGAGAGAAAATCCCCAGATAAAATCGTATCAGTATTGAGAAAAAGGAGGTAATCTCCACTCGCAGAATGGATTCCATCGTTACACCCCCCTGCATATCCCCTGTTCGTTCTGTTTTCAATGATGGTCACCGCAGGATATCGGTCCCGTACAATTGCTACACTCTGATCAAAAGACGCATTATCAACAAGAATCACCTCAAAATCTGAGTAGTCCTGGTGATATATTGAGTCAAGGCATGCGGGTAAGAAACAATCCCCATTATAATTAGGGATAATAATACTGATCACACAGCATCCCGGGTGATTTCATCCACGGCAGCAAGAATTTTTTTCTGAAAAATAGAAATATCAAATTGCGCTGCCCTTGATATGCATTCATCATGAAATTGCTCTGGATTTCGTCCCACCTCGTGTATTGCATGAAGGAGATGAGTACTATCTGCTGATATGAATGTCCCACAGGATGGAGTAACCGTCTCTAAAAATCCTCCTTCTTTGACTGCAATAACCGGTTTACCAGATGCCATCGCTTCCAGAGGTGTCATACCGAAGTCTTCATCAAGAGCAGTGCAAATTAAACCCTTACATCGTGCATACAGGGAAAGAACCTCGTCACCGGACACTTCCCCTAAAAAGGTAATATTTTGATAATTTTCAGCCATTTTAGAGATCCATCTTGCATAAGGTGATGCATGATCTCCAGGTGCAAATCCACCAACAATGATAAGATTCTCTTCAGGAGATCTGGCAAAGGCCTCAATCTGAATCTCTATCCGTTTTTCCGGATAGATACGATTTACTGATAGCCAGAAATCTCCATATTCTTCACATCGGTATGAGGATGTTGTAATAGCAGGATGTATGATATCAGACTTCCGGTGATGATACAACTGTATTCGATCCTGAACATTACGTGAGTTAGCCACTATCTTTGTTACACGCTGAACCGATTGATGATCCTTTCTCCTGATATATGAAGACCAGGCTAAATAGGCTGGTCTGGCGTAAAAAGGTAAATTGTGAGTGAAATTCTGATAAAGATCATATAGTGCACGTACAGGAGTATTACAATAAAAAAGAGAGGGGGAGTGATGTTTTGATGCATGATGGGCCCAATTACCACTAAAAATAAAGTAATCATATTCATCATGAAGATCCGAATGTTCAAAGAGATACATCGCCTTCGTCTGATGAATCCCTGGAGTTGATGGGAGAGATCCAAGTGATATTATCTCTACCCCGTTAAAAAAATCCTTATCCAATGTCAGTTCAGTGGTGATAAGATCAGCATGAAGTAGTTTTGCCATTGAAAGGGCGACTATCTCTCCTCCTCCAATAAATTTATAATAGTCATGAAATATCACCCCTTTCATTTCTTTATTAATTATTAGTTCAACAAGATAAAATATATGAATTTGAGTGTGAGAGTGGTAAAGACCTTGCCGTGATAAAATATACCATTGTAGCGAATAGGAGAATAACGAATGGAATACCACACATCTGGTCAACACAGAGATCCGGATTAATCAATCCATACCACTGCACTCAACCCAAATAATATATTTATTCCAATAAAACCGTTCTCAGGATAATTACCGCGAACGGTGAGCAATACCATTTCGTTACAGAGAAATATCCCATCAGACAAAGGTATGATATGAAAGGAATTATTCTGGCAGGCGGAGCGGGAACACGCCTGTACCCGCTTACCAGGTGTATCTCAAAACACCTTCTTCCAATATATGATAAACCATTAATTTATTATCCACTCTCAATCCTCATGCTCGCAGGCATCAGGGATATCCTGATAATATCAACCCCAAAAGATCTGCCACTCTATCAGGAACTATTTGGTACGGGTGAACAGATCGGCATCAGGTTCTCATATACCATTCAAGAAACACCCCGGGGCCTTGCTGACGCCTTCATCGTTGGAGAAAAATTCATTGGTTCTGACCCTGTTGCTCTCATTCTCGGAGATAATATCTTTTATGGGCAGCATCTTTCTGATATCCTCAAACGTGCCACTTCACATTCGGCAGGAGCCACGATATTTGGTTATTATGTCAGTAATCCATCATCATTTGGAGTCATTGAGTTCGATGCAGATAGAAAGGTTATCTCAATCGAAGAGAAACCAAAAGATCCAAAATCTCATTATGCAGTACCGGGCCTGTATTTTTATGATAATGATGTTGTTCAGATAGCAAAGTCGCTCTCACCTTCTGCGCGGGGAGAACTGGAGATAACAGACGTTAACACTGAGTACTTAAAGAAAAACAATTTACATGTCGAACTCTTTGGCAGGGGAATGGCATGGCTAGATTCAGGTACTCACGACTCACTCCTTGAAGCTTCTCAGTTTATTGAAACAATACAGAAAAGGCAGGGATTGTATGTCGCGTGCATCGAAGAGATCGCATATCAACAAGGATTTATTAACCAGTCCCAACTCATCAGACTCGCACAATGCATGGATAAAACTGAATATGGACAGTATCTCATGACCCTTGCAACAGATGGACAGTGATGAAATTGGGACTGATTGAAATTCAACAGACAAACCTAAAAGGAGTACTACTAATCACCCTGCAGATCTTCAGAGACCAGAGAGGATTTTTTATTGAAAGTTATAATTACCAGGATTTTTCAGCAGCCGGTATTACAGAAACCTTTGTTCAGGATAATCATTCAAAGTCACAGAAGGGAGTTCTTCGTGGACTGCATTATCAGTACCCACATCCACAGGGGAAACTGGTTCGGGTTCTGAAAGGAAAGATCTACGATGTTATTGTTGATATTAGAATTGGATCCCCTACATATGGGAAGTATTTCGGAGTGACTCTAACCGAAGATTCCCCACTGATAATTTTTGTGCCTATCGGATTTGCCCACGGATTTCTGGTACTAGAAGATTATACTGAGATACTGTATAAAGTAACCGATCTGTATCATCCAAAAGGGGATGCCGGGATTTCCTGGGATGACCCAGATATCGGTATAGCATGGCCACTTAAGGAGACGGGAATTTTGTATCCAATCCTCTCTGAAAAAGATAGGAACCTTCCTGCATTACGAGATCTAAAAACACCTTTTTCTATGCCTGGTAATTGAGGGGATAATATCATGAGAATCATTGTTACCGGTGCAAATGGTCAATTGGGAAGGGAAATCACCACGTTTTACCGTGATAATGGATGTGAGGTGCATCCATTCAGCTCATCTGAATTTGATATCACAAAATATCCGGTAGTATCCTCACTCACCAGGAAAATAAAACCAGATCTCATTATCAACTGTGCAGCATACAATGCAGTTGATACTGCTGAGACTGATTGGGAGCAGGCATTTTCAGTAAACGGACTTGGGCCCAGATATCTGGCACGTGCTGCTTCAGAGAACGGCGCATCAATCGTCCATTATTCAACTGATTATATTTTTAATGGCAAACAAAACCGGCCGTACACCCTGGCAGACAACCCTGACCCAATAAGCCGGTATGGTGAGAGTAAACTCCTTGGTGAACAGATGATTAAGCGTCATGCCTCCGAATACTATCTTATTCGTACCTCTTGGGTTTTTGGCTCAGGAAACACCAATTTTGTGAAAAAAGTGTTAGAATGGAGTAAAGAGAGGGACACTATCACAATTGTCGATGATCAGGTCTCATCACCGACTTGTACAAAAGATCTCGCGAAAGCAACGTTTGATCTCACCAAATCTAAGGAATTCGGTTTGTTTCATATCACCAATAGTGGATCTTGTTCCCGATTTGAATGGGCAACTGATATCCTAAAGAAAACTGGGTGGAAGGGGACGATTCTCCCGACAAAAAGTGAAAATTTTCCCACACCAGCAAAACGACCATTATACTCAGTCCTTGATAACTTTGGAACAAAGGAAGCAATTGGGTACCACCTCCCCTCGTGGCAGGATGCAACCACCAGTTTATTACAAGAGAGGAAGGAGTTAGAACCATGAACATTCTTGTCACCGGCGTGGCCGGATTCATTGGATCCAATTTTGTATACCATTATAGTATGGTTCATCCGGATCGGATGATTATCGGGCTTGATAACCTTACCTATGCAGGAAACCTAAAAAACCTGGATGAGATTTCCCCTGATACAAAGAAACGGTTTACATTCATACAAGGGGATATTTGTAATGAAGACCTTATCAGAAAAATCCTTGCCAAATGGCAGATATCAGGCATCATAAACTTTGCAGCCGAATCTCATGTAGATAGATCCATAAATGACCCTGCCATCTTCTTAAAGACAAACATTTTAGGAACCCACACTCTACTCCACTCCGCAAAAGAGGCATGGTACAAAGATGAAAAATGGATACCAATTGCCCGGTTCCTTCAGGTATCAACTGATGAGGTATATGGATCACTTGGAAAAGACGGGACATTTTATGAAACCACTCCGCTAAATCCACATAGTCCATATTCAGCAAGTAAAGCCGGATCAGATCACATTGTACAAGCCTATCATGATACTTTTGGTATGCCAATTATCATCACCAGATGTTCAAATAATTATGGACCATATCAGTTTCCGGAAAAACTTGTGCCACTCACCATCAGTCGTGCACTTGCCCATCAATCCATTCCAGTATATGGTGATGGGCATCAGATTCGTGACTGGCTCCATGTGTCAGATCACTGCCATGGGATAGATCTTGCTTTTGAAAGAGGAAGAACAGGTGAAGTATACAATATCGGCGGAAATAATGAATGGGAAAATAGTGCTATTGTCCGGTTGATACTCAGGCACTTAAATGAGATGACTGCGGATCCTGAAATAAATGAGAACCTGATAACCTATGTTACTGACAGGCCAGGTCATGACCGCAGATATGCAATCGATGCTACGAAGATCCAAAAGGAACTCGGTTGGAAACCAGAGATCCCATTTGAAGAAGGCATAAAAGGCACTATTCAATGGTACATGGACCATCAGGAATGGATTTATCAGATACTATCTGGAGAATATCAAAATCAGGTCAGATAGTAATAATGGTGTCTATTTCGCCCATCCCCTCATCATTCAGAAACAAAATAGAAAACGTATTAGTTCCGTTAGATGAGATCTAATAAGAATACTATGGATTATACCAGGTTTCCCGATATAAAAAAGATTCTCATTCTTGCCCTCATTCTTATTTTTGCTATCTATGGATTCTGGCTTCGCCTTCTCCCTATGGATTTTCTGGTTGAGGGAACTGTCCAGAAGGTCATTTATATGGATCCCTGGTTTAGCATGCACCAGATAGAAGTGATAGTCGCAAATAATCTCTCATACCCCTGGTTTGATCAGATGACC
This sequence comes from uncultured Syntrophaceae bacterium, assembly GCA_964552105.1. Lineage (GTDB taxonomy): Bacteria > Desulfobacterota > Syntrophia > Syntrophales > UBA6807 > CAZGAK01. The sequence goes on along the minus strand of CAZKGS010000029.1, from coordinate 3,873 downwards.
GGATATCCGATAGGAAAAGATATCGACTGGGGTCCGGTTTACCCCGTTTTTTCAGCGGCAGTAGCACTCCTTCTTGGTGCGACAACTCGTCCTGCAATGATGACAGTGGTATCCTGGATTCCCCCTGTACTCTCATTGGTAATGGTTCCCCTCATGTTTTTCGCCGGAAAAAGGATTCTGGACTGGAAAACCGGGGTCATTGCTGCAATTTTAATATCAGTTATATCTGGGGAATATCTGTACCGAAGCTTCTTTGGGTATCTTGATCATCATCTTATGGAAGTTCTCTTCTCAACAACTTTTATGGTTCTATACCTAAGCAGTATTCACTGCATACAAACAAAAAATATCACTATTTCTCACTGGCAGAATAAAAAACTCATTATTCTGTCAATTTTTTGTGGAATTATCTACTACCTTGGGATGATGAACATCACCACAATCTCTCTTTTTGCAGGTATTATCGGTCTATTCTGCTTCATTCATGCAATAATCACCCTTGATGAAGATTCATTACATGGGCTCTTTGTTGATAACACAATCATCTTTGGTGTTTTCATTATTCTTTTCGGACTGACCGGGGTGCATCAGGCTGGATTTAATCTTGACCAATATACTCCGATTCATCTGCTCGTTGGAATAGCACTAATACTGGAGCCTGCTATCCTTGGGCTCATTATCCGAGTATTGAAAGATAGAACCAGATGGGAAATCAGGGGAGCTATGATAGGAATACCACTGGTTCTGGTAATTCTTGCATCATGTATTGCTCCTGCTATCATCTCAAAATTTGAGCACGCTTTCTGGTTTTTCTTTGTATACTCCTACCAGAGTACATTTATCAATGAAATTCAGATGTGGGATCTCATTCATGCCCTGCACTCATTCAATATTGCCCTCATTCTTATGAGTATCGGTATGATTACTGCATTATACCAGACTGGAAAAAAGTACAATCCCATTATGATGTGTACACTCATATGGGGTCTGGTCATTATAATATCAACAATACTTCACCTCAAATTCGAATACTATTCGGCGGTAATTGTGGTACTCTTTTCAGCTTATATTCTCTCTCTTCTCATCAGAAAGATTCAATTTTTCTTTGTTTCCAGAAAAAAGGTTAAAAAACATAAAAGAAACGGGCGAGAGGAACAGCCCGATAGTAATATCGGAATGTATGTTTCCATTATCATTATTGGATTTATCATCCTCCTTATCACCGTACTCTCAACTCAGGCAATCTTTATTGTAGCAACCAAACAACTCCCTGCATTTTCAATGAGTGATGACTGGGCAGACGCATTGATCTGGTTAGAAAAGAATTCTCCTGATCCAGAAGTAGACTTTTTGAAGGTATATGAGAAAGAGAATTTTACCTATCCATCTTCAGCATATGGAGTACTGGCTTGGTGGGATTATGGACACTGGATAACCTATCTGGCAAAAAGAATTCCAATATCTTCACCATTCCAGGATCATGCAAAAGAGGTTGCCAGTTTCCTGATGTTATCAGAGGAAGCAGACGCAGAAACCCTTGCAAATAATATAGGGGCTCGCTATATAATTACTGATTTTCTCACCGTGACGAATAATTTCCCTGCTGTTTCCCTCTGGGCGATAGGGCCACAAAGGAATGATACGTATCAGAAAACCTATTTTCAGCAGTCTAATACCAATCTGGATACATTAGTCCCCATAATAACCCTTCGAGAAGGCTATTTCTCGACAATGATAGCACACCTCCAGATATTTGACGGATCTAAAATAGAATCAAGTGATTCCGATTTAATTACATATAAAGAGTCATTAATTGGAGATACACTATACCCTATAGTAACGAGTATAACGAAACTTTCACCAGCTCAGACCAATCTGGCCCTGATTGAGGGATTATCACCATACTCTGATATTGTTTCAGTACAATACACACATCCGATAAGCATGGTACCTGCGTTACAACACTACCAGCTCGTATATGAATCACCATCTGTAGCAGCAGCAGATGAATCTGCACAGATACATACTGTGAAGATCTTCGAACGTGTCAGAGGCTATACAATTGAGGGGAACGGAACAATTGAACTCCCACTTATTACCAATACCGGGCGTACTTTTATGTATAGACAAGATAGCGTCAATGGATTGTTTACGGTGCCATACTCCACAGAAAGAGAAGGTAAAGGAGTAATAGCAACCGGACCCTATAGAATTATTCAAACTGGAGAGACCTTTGAATTCCAGGAGGAAAAGCGCCTCGTGATTTAAGACTTCTTAATTTAATGGGGGGGAAGGTAACTTATTCTTTATCTTTGCTTCTTTTTAAAATCCCTCCAAAGGTCTCCACAAAAAAGAATAATTCATCAAAGTAAGCATAAGCTCTTGGCTGACTTGTGATGAAGCAATATTATGAAAAGTATTCATGCACAAACTATATAGTATAATTCCTGATTTGCATGAGTACAAAAAACATTTTTTCTGATAAGAAATGGGTGCTTCCTCTAATCATCATTCTTATGATGCTAATTGGTCTCTGGCTTCGTCTTCTTTCAATGCCTCTGGTTCTGGATTGTGAAACGCCAAAACTCCTCTTTATGGATCCATGGTATAACATGCGCCAGATTGAGCAGATAGTGGCCAATTTCCCTGCATATGCATGGTATGATCCCATGGCAAACTATCCCTTTGGGAAGATCGTTGGTTGGGGACCTCTTTTCCCGATGATGTGTAGTGTCGTATGTATTCTAACCGGTTCACTTACACGACCGGATATCATGGTTACTGCATCATGGATTCCGCCACTCCTCGGAATATGTATGATCCCGGTACTGTTCTATCTTGGCAGAATTCTGTCAGGAAATAAAACCGGTCTTTTAGCCGCATTTATAATTACTATCCTGTCAGGAGAGTTCATGTACCGATCCTTCTTTGGGTATGTGGATCACCATGTGACAGAAGTTCTCTTTTCAAGTCTGTTTGTCCTGGCATATATCGCTCTGCTACAGATATGCTACAAAAATCCGGTGACGAGTCTGACATTTTCCGTGATAAAGCGCCTCATTGTGCCATCACTTCTGACCGGATTTCTCTTCTTCCTCGGCATAATGAACAGCACCACAATGATCCTATTTGCACTCCTTATTGTTTTATTTACGCTGTTATGGATGATTATTTCACATTGGTTTCATCAAAGCAGGCTGGATATGGTAATCATCAATACCATCATATTTGGCCTATTTTCTCTTTTGTATTTAATTTTTGGATTGAATCAGGCAGGGTTCTCACTTCAAGATTACACAGTAGCTCATATTTTTGTAGGACTGGCAATCATAGTTGGAACTGCTATTCTCTTTTCCATCTCATATAGTATGCGAAAATATCCCTTATTTATGTACGCAGGAGTACTTGTGGGATTATCCATTGTAGGCTCACTTCTCTTTGCCATACTGTTTCCATCTCTCTTGGTTCAGTTCCAGGCAGCAGCCCTGAATTTCTTTATGTTTTCATACACACAGACACAGATCAACGAAATGGAAATGTGGGGCCTGGAACGGGCATTTACCTCTTTTAATATTGCATTACTCTTATTTATAGGCGGAGTCCTTGTTCTCCTCCGCCGGATAATACAGACAACATCTCCACAGCATCTCTTCATTATCATATGGAGTTTGCTAATTGTCATATCGACAGTTATGCATGTCAGATATGAATACTATGCTGCAGTCCCTATTGCTCTTCTTTCTGGATTTTTTTTGGCATGGATCATCGAACTAAATAATTCGTCACTGAATCTTCAGAAAAAGAAAATATCTTTTTTAAATACTCCCATGAGCGTTAAAATTCGCTATGGGATCGTCATTCTCGCATTATTAG
>CAZKGS010000028.1:0-15161 GCA_964552105.1 uncultured Syntrophaceae bacterium | reverse complement strand
GCGCTTTGCCGTGGGTCAAGTACTGGATTGTTACTTACTGGAACAGCGTCTATCTGCCCTGGTAAGTTGATATATGAAAGGAGCTCTATGAATAATTTTATTGTTACTGTGGGAGACAAAATTGCGGGATACAACACTGTAACCTGTTACGGTTCTTTAATTGTGCCGTCTGTGGGAGCTGGCAGCATTATCAAAGACTGGTTTGCAAGATTCACCGATTTTTTCGGCGGGAGGTCCAAGTCGTATGAAAAAACATTTGAGTCTCTGATTGCAACCGGTCTTGATTCAATGGTTCAGCAGGCTAAATCTGTCGGCGCAAACGCAATTTTGAATTTACGGATTGAGAGTACGAATATTTCAGGAAAGTCAATCATTGGTATGCTGCTCTATGGTACAGCGGTTAAAATCGAACAGGACAAATAGATTATGCCTGGTGATTTAGAAAGTGCATCAGGCGGGGCAACCCTCATTGACAGCAGTGATCAGCCTGTCAGAAAAGGCAAATTCCCCAATCTTCTTTCAGCCGTATCGCAGATACAGCGATACGCTATGATTGAGAGGGAGGGGGGTGAAATACCCGTTGATTTTCTAACTATTGAGGGCCAATTAAACTTTTTTAATGTCGGCCTGGTATCAGGCTTTGTCCACGGACTTTTTTTCCTGCTTTTCACCATAATTGCCTTGCCTGTAATCTCGGATGATATCCTCCGCACCTATGTATCGCAATATTTCCCCCTTGCGGAATACAAATCTTTTCTCTTTTTCATCAGCCTTACCCCTGTCATGTATTCGGCTATAGTGTGTGTTTATCTCAGCCAGTACCATATAGGCAAGCTGACCCGCAGGGCGATAGATAACCTGCTGGTCGGGAGGCTTGTAAGCAAGGTGGTACAGGGACTAATATACTTTATTATCTTTATAGTACTTGCAAAGTTCCTCAACCCTGAAAATGTCTGGAAATTTTCTTATAATATCACCTTCAGAAGCTACGATCTTGCCCACCAGATTTACAGAGTCATCATGAACACAAGGCCTAACATCCATAATGCCGCCTTTGAAACGCTCGGTATTTTTATGACAGCCGTAATCGTTCCTTTTGTTACCATCTGGATGTTTTCGATTGTTAGAAAAATAAGAAACATCAGACAAAAAATGTTCTGGAATAACTAACAGGAGGTTGCGTGGCTAATTTTCGCAAAGGTATTACATACATAGGTGATGGAGTTGATCTTGGTGATCATACAGGCAAAATCAAAACAATAAAACTGCCCGATGAGGATAGAAGAGGGCATTTGTTTTGCTTTGGCGCAACAAGGGTCGGCAAAACCAGGCTGATAGAGTCAATGATCGAACAGGATATAAGAAAAGGGTACTCCGTATGCTTTATTGATCCGAAGGGCGATATAGACATCTTTTCAAAGATAGTTCAGGTGGCTTTGGAGGAGAACAGACAGGATGATCTGTGTCTTGTTACCCCCATATTCCCCGGCTGTTCATCCAGAATAGACCCGCTGGCGTATTACTACATGAATGAGGAAATTGTTTCCCATGTTGTTTCCGGGATAAAAGCAAAAGAGGAGTTTTTTGTCAATGTTGCCTATGAAACAACCCTTGTTATCGTGCTTTCACTCCTTCTTTTTAAAAAGATCCGTGGCGATTCGGGTGAAGAAGCAAGAATAAACTTCGATGATATAAAAAACAGGGCTTCACATGCCGGATTAACCTCGCTGAAAAATGAACTTGAGGTGATAAAAAATATTGAGCCTGGGGCAAATGAGATTATCGAAAGCCTTAATCAGATACTTTCGTCTCCCCCTGATTACTTTGCAAAAATATCATCTTCTCTGCGAACCGTTTTGACCTCAATATCAACCGGCAGTGTTGGCACAATAATCGGACGGGCAAAGAGTAACAGGTTTATAGAACGTCTTGAAAATAACCAGAAGACGATTTTCGTTGTTCAGACGGGAAGTCTTCTTACCCGGAGAACCGCCCATATTGTTGGAAGGGTGCTGATATCTATGGTCCAAAGCTTTATCGGCAGGCGCTATGCCTCCGGGAGAAAGGTATCGCCTCCCCTATGTGTATATATTGACGAAATGAGCAATGTTATCTATCTGGGTATAGAAGATTTATTTAACAAGGCGGGTGGAGCCGATGTTTGGGTTCACGGTTTTACCCAGTCCATTGCGGATCTCGAAGCCGAAATGGGTCCCGCATACGCCAAAAAGATTCTCGATAACACAAATACAAAGGTTTTTATGAGAGTTAACGATCCATCAACGGCAAAGTATATATCCGATTATGCCGGCATAAGAGACAGATTTTCACCCTTTCTATCCCTGTCAGGCGGCATTACTATACGCGAGGTAAAAGAATATGAGATAAAACCAGAAGAAGTCCTTAATCTTAAACCGAGAGAATTTTATATGTTTTCTTTTAATGCCAGGTGCAAGGGCGTAACCAGCTTCACAGAACCAGCCTATATTCGTGTTAAATATCCCGAAGCCAATATACAGTGAAAACTTATTTTTTCATTATCATTCTTATATTTGTCTTTCTGGCTATTGTTTCATTGTTTTTGAGGTCAGGCCGTAATGCACAGAAAAGAAAGACCGCCTTTTCCAATCTGGACAGAATAACTGATTTAAACTCGAATGGTTCTGAAAAGCATTCCGTATCCGAACACAAAGATGAATTGTCTTATGATGCCGTCCGCAGAGATTTCAAACATCCCGCGTTGATCTGTCCTTTCTATGAACAGTATATCGAATCACACAAACAGGTTCTTACATTCAACAATTGCTATGAACCCGTGCTCAGGCTTCTTATCTGTCTTGACAAGCATGGTGATTGCTCTTCAGTTGTCCATGATGGAAGTGAATCCTCTTATTCACGTTCTGAAAATCTGTATAATCTCCTGGGAAAAATATCACTGCTTGAACACTCGTTGAATGTGGCAGGCGAGATAATATCAATCGTCAACGACGGGTCCGGGCAGGATTCCGACATGAGAAGGGGCATGCTGCTTATCGCATCTCTTGGCCATGACCTGGGCAAAATACCGGATCTCCGCAAAAATACCAGTTATGCTACAGGCGACCATCCAATTATATCACAAGCGGAACTCAATCGTATTATGCCGTATTCAGTCCCGGAACGTCAGAAAATACTTGATGCCGTCAGGGATCATCACCTGAAAACCAGCCAGCCCCTTACCCTGATGCTGAAAAAAGCCGATCATCAGGCAAGAGCAAAAGAAATCAAAATGCTTTCACCCACCGTCAGCAATAAAACTAAAAGCAAAACGCAGATGAATATTTCATCTGTCAATGCACCAACCAAAACAGACCTGTCATGGATGGATATTAATGTTTTGAAAGAGCGCATAGAAGAAAAAATAAATGTGCTTCACAATAACAAATTTAACGCATTTTCCATGAGAAACGGCCTTGTGTATGTCATGCCCGAACTAATTTCTTCCATTGTCTATGATCTTGCCGAGGCTGAAAACCGTCTTGATGTTATTAATGAACCGAAACGTAATATCGAACACACTGTCAGATTTTTATTTAAAGAGTATATCCCGTCAAATATAGGACAATCCTACAACGGCAGACGCTACAATCTTTATAATAATGGCAGGGTAATCCTTAAAGGGTTTTACATGCCCATAAAGGTTGAAGCCTTTACTATTTCAATCGCTGAACTGGAAAAGAAAAAGTCCGGGCATCTGAAAAAAATAACCCGGGTTGAAATTGCGTCCTTCCCCTTAAAGCCGTGATTTTCCAGCTTCGGCTGCCATTTTATCCCCTTCCTATTACTCAAGTAAGCAAACAGTTTAAGGAGATATTCATTAACAAGTTTAATCACACGTTGTCCGGCATACTGTTGTCGGCGGGAATTATTACCGTGAAATACCCGGTGATTGAAGTGAATCTTCTGCATCCCTCGGTCCTCGAATCAGCTATGCCACTTGCCGCAGGTGCGCTTATTGGGTCAGTGTTCCCCGATATTGACATTCGCATTCCCGGACTCGAGCACAGGACTATTACTCACTGGCCTGTTATTTACGGGACAGGCCTTGTCCTGTCATATTTTGCAGGATATTTGTGGCTGTTCTTTTTCTGTATCGGCTGCCTGGTTCATGTTCTGCTCGATTCATTGAGTCTCATGGGTGTGCCGCTTTTAAACCCCTTTGGAAAGCGCAGGGGATTTAAACTCATGGTGGTTGGAGGTTATGCAGAGGCTCTATGCTCGGTAATTATATTGATCGGAATTTTCTGTGTGTGGGTAGAGGCACACAACAATAATATATGGAGGTTAATTTATGATTAAGAAGACTGCCGATAAAATTGGGAAGATTATTGATGTGGCCCTCATTGTGATTAGTTGTTTTATGATTATTGACGGCGTTACATTCTTTGTAAACACCATGGGCATGGTGCGGAGCACCGAGTTCCAGATGCTCATTAGTCTGGTTCATATTCTTGCCGTGATCATGATCTGGATGTCCGTTCTGACGTTCAGGCAGATCATAGTCGGCATTATTACAAGGATTAAATAGCTATATGCAACACCAACAAAAATACCAGTAAAAGGAGATGTTTATGAGAAGGTTTAAGAGAAAATTATCAAGAAAGTACAATGACATTTCGTTCAAACTGATGTCCAGCCCTAAAGTGGCTCAGGGAATGGGGATTGCCCTGATAGCGGGTGGCGCAGTTCTTGTCAGCGCAAACATAGCTTCGGCGATTACAGCCCCGGCAAGCGGCAGCTTTGCCTATGATATTTACGACATAGCTGTAAACGATATGGTTAAAGGTCCTATCGGTTATATCGGCGGCCTGGGTGCAATGGTATGGGGAGCCTTTTCAGCAATCCAGCAAAAACTTGGTATGGCTGCATGTTCGATACTCGGCGGAGGCGCCCTTATCAAGGCGGATGCAATCACACAATCTCTGGGATTGATTTTTTAGATATGCCGACAAGATTTCCCCAATATTTATCCTCGCCGATACAGGTTCTCTGGTTTGAGGCTGATGAACTCGGCATTATACTGTTCTTTTTTACACTTGCGTTTCTTTTTGGGAATATATTCTACCTGTTAATGTTTCTGGGTCCGTATGTGTACGCTAAAGTTAAAACTAAATATCCGTCAGGGTTCTTACAGCATCTTTTTTATTTCACCGGCCTCACCAAGCTTAACTTTTACCCCGATTCTTTTACCAGGACATTCATAGAGTGAATTGAATGCGATTGAATTTTTTTGTTGATAAATTTGCAAACATGAAGGCTGAAAACCGCCTTCTCAAATTTGCTGTGGTTGTTGTTGCCGTTTCATCCGTTATGTCGGCAATCGTTTCATACAGCGCCTTGAAATACCAAAAGGTGGTTATCCTGCCACCCGTTGTGGACAGGCGAATTGAGATTTCTGGAAATAACGTCAATGACGATTATGTGAAACTGTTTACGAGGTATACGATGGGTCTCATGTTTAATTACACACCCCACACCTTTCGCGGGCAGAGCAATGAGTTACTTAAACTGGTCACTCCTGAATTTTATAACATTTTTCACGGTAAAGTAACGGTTATGGCGGGCAATATCGAAAGGCTGCTGATTTCCAGCGTTTTCTATCCTCAGAAACTGTCAATTAACCAGGCAAAAAAAGAAGTGACGGTTCAGGGACTCAGACAGCAGCGTGCTCATGACTCACCGATTGAGGATAAACAGAAAAAGTACATAATGCGGTACAAGATAATAAATGGGAGATTCTATATAGATGACATTAAAGAAATTGATTTATAGGCTTTTTGTAACTGCTATGACGCTTGTTGCTGCTACCTATGCGGTTGCCGCGGATCTCAATCATTCTGTTGAAGTTATGCCCGAAATTGTTACGAATGTGGATTTTAGCAACAGAGATGTGAATAGAATTATGTGTCCTGCAGGACAGCCCGTTAAGGACGTTATTTATTCCCAGGAGAAGGGTGTCACCGTTAAGATTGACGGGAATAATGTCTTTGTGAAGTTCCTCATTAAAAAAGATCCGGCAACGGGGGAAAATATTTATATCAAAAGACCTGTTGAAATGTATGTCGTTTGCGGAAATAAAGGTACCATTTATACCCTGATATTCAACCCCCGCAACATTTCCGCACGATCCGTCAGGCTGATAGGAGACGCAAAGAAAATCAAGAAAAACCTGTCGTTGTTTAAGGATATGCCAATTGAAAAGGCGGTAATAATGATTGTTAAAAAAGTATACGTTGATGATGTTCCTGATAGTTTCACTATCAAAAAGGTTAACCTCAGGATTGATGTGTTCAGGGATATTGATGTTGTATTTAATCGTGTGGTTGTTGCCGAGGGGGAAGGGATCAGACTTAAAGAATATGTCGTTCAATTGAAAAAATCATACAAAAAAGACCGTATGAAGGTATTGGAAAAATACTTTCTGATTCCGGAACTGGCACAAAATCCTGTCGGCATAGCTCTTGAGACACTTACCCTTGTTAAGGGCAAGCCAACGAGACTCTTTGTCGTTGAAAACAGAATTGATTCATAAGGAAACATATTATGCTTTACGGAAAAACAGAAAATACCAGTCAAGATAAGCCTGATATTCAGGGCAAGCCTCAATCAGAGGATAAATCCCAATCAGGGCAAAAGCTTGATATCCCAAACTTCACGCGGCGTGCATGGGACGGCATTCATCCTGATAATAAACGCAGAATCGTAATCGCATGTCTTGTGTTTATTGCAGTTGCGGCGACGTTGGCCGGATATAAGTTTTCAGGACGCTCATTTAGTGGGGAAAATGTTCAAAAGCCTGTTGCTGAAAATAAGATGCGTGAAATTGATCTGGATAAAAAAATGGTTGAAAAAGGACTTTACGAGTCTACCCGGAGTTCACTTGCCCATCAGAATAACGAACTGGAAAAAATAAAATTTGAACTTGAGAAATTGAAAGAAACACCGCCTGTTGCCCATAAAGCCGTTTCGGTTGCTGCCTGTACGCCTTCTCAAGATTCGCAACCGGTTAAGAAGGAGGTTAGCATACCGCCTCCGCCTAACAGACAGCCGATAAAAGAACAAAACAAAAGAAAAAGCATGTATGAGTCCCCTCCTCCGCCTCCGTATGTTCAGGAAAGTGGCTTTACAGGGGGAATATCGTTTGTTTCAAATAATGACCCTCAAAAAAATACGCCGGACGAGGGTAAAAAAAAAGAGGAGCAGACGATATATTTACCCCCTTCTTTTATGGAGGCAACTCTTCTTTCAGGATTGGCAGCCCCTACTACCTCGGCGGGCAAGAATAACCCCCTGCCGATCCTCATGAGAATTAAAGATCTTGCGGTTCTACCAAACCAAATTAAGGCAAACCTCAAGGGCTGTTTTCTGATTGCGGAGGGCGTAGGCAATCTTGCAGATGAAAGGGTTCATGCAAGGCTTTTAACTCTTTCATGCCTAAGCAAAAAAGGTTCGTGCCTTATAGATCAGTCAGTCAAAGGTTTTATAGTCGATAGTGACGGGAAAGTCGGTCTCAAGGGCATGGTTACGGCAAAGATGGGATCTATGCTTGCGAGAAGCGCCCTTACTGGATTTTTAGGGGGTATCGGTGACGCAATTGACCAGTCAAGCCTAACAAGCTCATTCAGCACGGCAACAGGGGCAAATCAGCAGTGGTTTACAGATACGGATGCGAAAAACATATCAAGGGCAGGTGCGGGAAAGGGGATATCAAACGCCATGAAAGACCTTCAGAAGTTTTATCTCCAGCTTGCCGAACAGACTATGCCGGTTATTGAAGTCGGAGCAACCAAAACGGTAACGGCAGTAATAAGTGAGGGCGTAATGCTTAAAATTAAGGAAAACCCTAACCCCGGGGGGGCATGAAAATGAGAAAAACTGTGACGTGCGGCGTTCTGATTTTGTTTTTTATATCTTTTCTCGCCGGGTGTGCTGTGTTTAACCCGTACAGCGATGAGTTTCAGTGTCCTCATGTAGATAAGGGGGAGTGTACCAGTATGCAGAACGCGTACGAAAAAAGCATTTCCCCGGAAGCAGATGATATTGGTGATGAATCGCATCTGGAACGGGCAGACAAATGTACCAACTGCGTAAAAGATAAAAAAACCGCAGCGGGTGAGAAGAAGGAACAGAAGGAAGATGCCCGCTATGATTACCAGAAAAAACTTTACAATAAAATCTCGTCTTTAATAAAAAATCCGCGATCTCCCATGGTTGCCGCCCCCAATGTTATGAGGGTTTTGATGATGTCGTACACGGGACCCGGTAATGATCTTTACAGTTATCGGTTTGTTTACATCTTTGTCACCGAACCCAAGTGGATATACAGCACAACTCAAATTGATTAACAAGGAGATTTGGATTGGTATTTAAGGAACTTCTATTCGGCAAGAATTGCGGGATGACAAAATCAGAGCTTCGGAAAATGACATTCAGGAATTCGTTTTCCGATTATCTTCCTTATGTCGCATACGACCCCGAAACGGAACAGTATCATAACGCCGATAATTCTGTCGGATTCCTGTGGGAATGTACCCCCCTTTTATACGGAAACGATAATATATTTAATAACCTCAACGGACTGTTTACGTCCGGCCTGCCGGAAGGCAGCGTAATGCAGTTCATTCTTTACGCAGATCCCAATATAAGCAGCATCCTCAAATCATACAAAAACACAAAGACGAGGGAATCAGATCTTATCAAGGAAAGCGTAAACAACATAGTGGACTACTATGAAAAAGGCACAAAGGGGTTTGATAAGCTTCAGAATATCCCTGCCCGCAATTACAGGCTTTTTGTGGCGTTAAAAATTTATAAGGATAAACACCTTTCCGATGAGGTTCTCTCCGATATTAAGGAAAATATTTACGAAACATTGAAGGGCGTTTACCTTAACCCGAAGCCCATGTATCCGCATAGCCTGATAAATGTCATGTCAAGGCTGTTTAACGATCCTCCCCCGGATGATATGCCCTATGAGGAACGCACCCCTATTAACCGTCAGATTATCCTTTCGGAAACCCCTATAAAAGCGGAGTGGGACAGACTCATAGTCGGCAACAAAATTTTAGGATGCCAAACGGTTAAAAAAGTCGCGAGTGAAATCGATCCGCTCACCTTTAATTATTTAAGCGGAGGTGTATGGGGCGGACGTGATGACGGGAACCAGCTTAACGATCCTTTTATCATCACTGTCAATATTATATTCGAAAACCAGAAGGCAAAACTTCACGGTAAGTGCAATTTTGTTCTCCAACAGCAGGCTGTCGGCAGTTTTGCCCCATCCCTGAGAAGAAAACAGGAAGAGTATATGTGGGCAACCGGCGAGATTGAGAAAGGAACCCCCTTTATTCGGATCATGCCCATTATGTGGCATATATCCAGTACAGACTCGCGATCCAGGGAAACAAGCGCAAGAGCAAAGCGAATGTGGGAATCCCAGGGATTTGTTGTTCAGAAGGACAGGGGGATACTCAATGTTCTTTTTATTTCCTCCCTTCCGTTTGGTCTCATAAATGTTGGCAAAAATCTGAAATTTATTAACAGAGATTTCATCTGTCAGCCTGAAGTAGCTGTGAAGTGTCTTCCCATACAGGCAGATTTTTCAGGTTCGGGAACTCCTGTAAATCTGTTTGTCGGCAGAAAAGGGCAACTGGTCACAATGGATATTTTTGACAAGCGGGCAAGCAACAACAATGCTCTCATCTCTGCGGCCTCCGGTAGTGGAAAATCGTTTCTTATGAATTCGCTTGTTTTTAATTATTATTCCACGGGATCGCTTATCCGCATCATTGATATTGGACAATCATACAAGAAACTCTGTTCTGTTCTTAACGGCAATTTTATAACCTTTTCAAAAGAGTCCAATATAACACTGAACCCGTTTACCAACATAATAGATATTAACGATGATATTAGTTCTATCAGCTCAATACTGGCGCAAATGATCTATTCAACTACCCAGGAAGTGCCCGATGAGACAGAGATGACACTTATAAAGAACGCTATATACTGGGCATACCGTAAATACAGCAACGAGGCTGACGTGGACAGAATATATGACTACCTGAAAGGGTTTCCCAGGTACGCTGACGATTTGCTTTATTCTAATCTTGAAAAGACAGATGACGATTCACACTTTATTGGTAATCTCAGAAATACATCAATTAAGCTGGCATTTAACCTGCAAAACTTCACGTCCCGCGGCACTTACGGAAAGTGGTTCAACGGACCCTCTACACTCGACATAGCGAGGGATGATTTTGTTATTCTTGAGCTTGAGGAACTTGCGGCGCAACCGGAGCTTTTCGGTGTAATTACACTTCAACTTATCAATTACGTTACCTCAAACCTATACCTGTCTGACAGGTCACAAAAGAGACTGATTATTTTTGATGAAGCATGGAGGTTTTTTAAAGAAGGCTCAATGCTTAAAAATGTGATCGAAGATGGGTACAGACGTGCAAGAAAATACGGTGGCAGTTTTACAACAATCACCCAAAGCCTCCTTGACCTGAAAATGGCCGGTGATGTCGGGGATGTCATCCAGGCAAATTCGGCATATAAATTTTATCTTGAGTCGTCCGACTTCGAGAAGGCAAAGCAGGAAAAGATTATAGATTATGAGCCGTTTGTGATGGATCTGCTGAAGAGCGTGCAGAACCGGAGGCCGAATTATTCGGAAGTATTCGTGGATGGTCCCGCAGGCCTGGGCGTGATGAGGCTGATCGTTGACCCATATTCATACTACATATACACATCTGACGCCGATGACAATGCAAAGATCAATTCCTATGTTCAGAATGGAATGTCCTATGCCGAGGCGATAAATAAAATGGTTGCGAACAGAGAGGTGTAGGCAGTGAGCAGAGTATCGTCAGTTTCCAGAAGATTGTTTCCTCTTGTCAGCTTTGCAGGGTTGATATTTGTTACGGCTGAACTGGTCATGCAGTTGCTTTCCTCTTCCCTGTGCGGAACCGAAGGGTGCAGGATAGTTGCCAGCCATGCTCGGTATGGTGATATAACGATGCTGTTGCCGGGCATAGCGGTATTTTCGATCCTCGCTTCGCTGTCAGGGATTAACCTTTTCCTGCGTGAAAAGCGTCTTGATCTTCTCATTAATGTTACCTTGATAACGGCCCTGCCAGCCGAGGGGTTTCTTGTCGGCTACCAGGCATTCAGGATTCATACTCCCTGCGTGTTCTGTCTTCTTGTTTTCACGGTTTTTGTAATTCTCGGCGTCATGCGTATTGCCGGAGGACACAAGGAAGTCATTTCAGGGTTTGCCGGTTTTATCATAACATTCAGTCTGTTTTATCTTGTGCTGCCTGCCGCAAATAACTGCGATTGCATACGCAATGGTCGTCTTATTCTGTTTTACAGCGAAGTCTGCGAACACTGTGAAGCCGTTAAAAAGCTGTGCAGGGATTGCGATCTTCAGGTTAATCAGGTTCCGGCAAAAGAACATGGTGGATTCCTCAAGGCCATGAACATAAATGAAGTTCCTGTACTCTTCGTAAATGACGGAACTGAAAAAAGGATTCTAATAGGTGAGGCCAGGATAAAGAAATACCTTCTGTATATTGATTCTAACAAAAAAATGAGTGAATGGATGTCCGAGGTATTTTCATCTTCGGCGCATGCAAGTACATGCAAAATAGGCAAGCCATGCGAAGATTGATCAGATTATATTTGACAATCTTATTTTCTTTCTCCTGTCTGGCAGTTCCTTTCGCGGCATTGGGATCATCACCTGTTGTATGTCCAAGGGATACTGAGTGTCAGGTATCAATATACAGAAGCGCCCTTCCCTCGGACTTTGCAATTCATAACATCGTCTTTACCCCGCCGGTTGACGGTAACGGCAGTATTATCCCCATTGCGGGCAACCAAGTTATATTCAGGTATGATGGGGCTTCTACCCAGGTTGTGTGTGACGGGTCATGGCATGATTTCATTCCCGATACATCCTATAATGAAATACTGAACAGGGTAATGTGTACGATAGGAGACGGGGGCAAGTCCGTAAATGCGTCTTTCATGCTTTATGATCAGGATGTTTATTCATCTCCTTATACATATTGTCCTGCGTTGGGCTGCTGTCCAGAGTTGACGGGATCAAGCAAAGCATCTCCTTATTGTCATACGGAGGATGACGATTCGGCGTGTAAATGGCAGCAACAGAATGTCAATAACAGTATTCTAAACCAACGAAACGTACCCCTGAATAATTGGGTGGTTTACGGAAAAACAACGGCAAATAACCTCACCTTTATAAATAATGTTGAAAGCGCGGCCCCGTACAGCGAGTCGGATTATGTATGTGCCTATGACACAAATGGTAACGGGAATATAGACATGGGAGAGATGGGTGCCTGTATTCAGATAGAACAGGCGTATTTTTGTCCAGTTGATGCGGCTGACTGTATAGCCACTTATGAAGATCCGATCTGTCCCGATGGAAGCACGCTTAATACCGGTACAGATAAGTGCGAATCCGATCCGAACATAAGCTGCCCGTCAGGAGGCTATATATACAATTCGGACATTGATACATGCGCTACGGATGTGAATTGTCCTGACAGCGGGGGGCTGAATCCCGATTCCGACCTGTGTGAAATAGTCGTTACAAGTGATTTATGTCCTGCCGGACATGCCTATAACGG
Organism: uncultured Syntrophaceae bacterium; assembly: GCA_964552105.1. Lineage (GTDB taxonomy): Bacteria > Desulfobacterota > Syntrophia > Syntrophales > UBA6807 > CAZGAK01. The sequence continues at coordinate 2,460 of CAZKGS010000028.1, read as the reverse complement.
CAGCCTCGATGCCTGCATAAAAGAGGTAGTTTGTGCGGAGAGTGGAATATATAATTCCAGCACTGATAAATGTGAAATAGGCTACACTCCCGCCTGTTTAGACGGATATGTTTATAATTCATCAATACAGAAATGCGAACGCGATCCTGTCTGTCCGAGCGGATCAAGTTACAACAGCACATACAACAAATGTCTTAAAGCCGTTGCATCAGTAACCTGTCCTTCAGGCTACAGCTATAATTCATCCAGCCGGAAATGTGAAAGCAGCCCTGTATGTCCAAGCGGAGGCTCTTATAACACAGGTACAAACAGGTGCGAAGCTGGTGCAGGGTGGTACTGTTCTTCCAATGGAAACACATATTCAAGCCAGTCAACGTGTAGCAGTAATTGTGCGCAAACTGCCCAGTGTACACAATCTACACCCGCTGTATCCATATCCGGCAACAACTGGTATCAACGGTGGATACGGGGGGCGTATGTATCGGGTAACACTTTGTATTTTAGAGATTACGATGGCGCATTTGCCTCTTCTACCTTTACCAACACAACCCCCTCTATGTCTTCGTGGTGGAATCAGAACAGGCCGATAAACAAAATCACCACTTCCGGGAACCAGATGTTCCTCCAAAGCTGCAAGTGTACTAACATGAACTGTGTAGGCTACGGGATGGACATGACGTGTACCTGTCTCAGCATTTCCTGCGATACTATGGCAACGGTTAGCTTTACCAGTGTTACGTTGTCGGGGGAACGGCCTTACACTTACCCAAGCACTAATTATAACGGCGATGTTATATGCGGTGGCGGTGCTTCTGGTAATAGCTTGCGTTTTTTAGGCACGGCTCCAAATCATTACATTACCTTTACTCATAATGCCGTTGACGTGTGTCCTCTCGGCAACTATGCCTGTACGGGCAGTCCAATGACTTGTACCAAATCGGGATCATGCTTGGCAACCTGTCCTTCCGGTTACTCTTACAGCGGAGGAATTTGCATTGTAAACGCTATGTGTCCTTCGGGCGGTACGCTCAATACTTCGTCCGATAAGTGTGAATACACGCCAACCTATAATTGCGATTCAGGGTTGAACTATGATCCGGCAATAGAATACTGTACAGGAAGTGCCTCATGCCCCGATTCCGGCATTTTGAACACAACGGCTGATAAATGCCAGCTGGCTTTTAATCATTCCTGCCCTGCGGATTATAACTATAACAGTCCCGCCGATACATGCCAGAGTGATCCTGTCTGCAACTACGGCTATTTCGATGGTTCAATAGACATGTGCAGGCTTTCCGCTTCTGGAATATGCCCAGGCACATACACCTACAATAATGATCAAAATAAATGTCTGGTTAACCCCCCATGCCTGTCAGGGGCTGCATACTCGACCACTCTGAATCAGTGTTCGATTGATGCGGTTCACGACTGTCCGGACAACACATCGTATTCATCCCCCTCACGTTTGTGTGAGGCGTATCCCGTGTGCCAGATTGGATCTTATAATGCCGATACAAACAATTGCTATGAGGGTGACAATACCTGTCCATACGGCCCTCAGTATGCCTGTTTGAGCTACCAGGGCAAAAACCAGTGCAGTGCCCAGGAGTGCGCACAGTATGGCAGTTCTGCCCAGGATGAGGGCACAGCGCAGGGTTCAAATGACAAGCATGATGACGGGGAGGTAGATGACGAAGGAAACTGCCTCGGCACGGTATATATTTTTAATGGTCATGACAGACGATGCAGGAGTGATGGGTCTACCATTGGTTTTCAGAATTGTTGTGCTGATGAGGACTACTTATTTGGGCTTGCGCAATGCAGGGAGGAAGAAAAACAGCTTGCACATTTAAAGGCAAGAGGAATGTGTCATTACATAGGAGAATATTGTTCCAAGAAACTGTCCCTGCTCTTTACCGAAATTTGCATTGAGCATTCCAAGACGTACTGCTGCTTCAATTCCAAGCTGGGTAGAATTATACAGGAGCAAGGCAGACCGCAGTTGAAAACATTCGAGGGTTGGGGTCAGTCCGAAGGCCCGAATTGCAGGGGGATGAAGCCGGAAGAATTTGAAATGGTCGATTTTTCCAGAATTGATCTTTCGGAATGGTACGGAGATATAGTTGCAAAATCCCAGGAAGAAATTTCAAGCAGCATGCAAAACAAGGTGCAGACATTCTATGACAATCTCGAACATTAAAAAAATCATTTCTTTAGCTACTTTCGCGGGCCTTGTTTTAACTGTTCAGCCCGTATCCGCCTCCGTCCACAATCTGGGTGTTTTGGGAAACACCTATTCCATAGCCGAAAGAGACGCCCTTGAGGAAATACAGGAAAGGGCAAGGGCGGTTGACTGGGAAAAGAAGATGGACCGTAAAAAGGCGGAGAAAAGGATAAAGAGTTACAAACCCCGCAACCTGTCAAAACTGCCAAGGGCTTTAGAGGATAAGACCTCCCTCG